>NZ_JAUBOY010000002.1:174337-257517 GCF_036700465.1 Microcoleus sp. T3_A4
CTGGAACTAAAGTCTAAAATCTAAAATTTTTGGTTCTTCACGACTTAAGTCGGGGGCTTATTTCCGTTTTTTGACGGGTCAGTCGATTTGAGATTTTAGGTTTTAGATTTTAGATTTACTCCACAGATAAATCTGGGAGCTGGAACTTTAATCTAAAATCTAAAATTTTTGGTTCTCCACGACTTAAGTCGGGGGCTTATCTGCGTTTTTTGACCCGTAAAAAAAATCTATTGTTGAATACCCGCTCTGCGGTTTGAACCGTGAGATTTTTGAATAAGCCGACCACCGACAACCAGTCGATCGATCGAAATTAATCGCTAAATTTGGTTCAGACCCCGCTCCGGCGGGTTTGGCGCTAGATTTAGCCCGTGAATGTACAACAAAAAGGCTTGAAGTCTTGAACAGAAGCAATTTGCACCCAGCCCGCGTTGCTGGTTGACGAGGGCGGCGAGCGACTAAAGCGCTCGAGCCACCGCGGCTTCCATAACAAGCGATTATAGCGTGAAATGACACATCCCGATCGAGAGCCGAAGGTGAAATATTCCACCACGGCTTCCCTATCTTAACCATAACCTAGGATTAGCTGACTACGCTCAACCTGCAGAAGCTGAATTTCCTGCTGGCTGACTTGTTCGAGCATGAACACAATATGTTCTGGCTTTAGCAAGTTGCCATCGCTGCGACAACTGCCGGTAAAGCGCAAGACGGCTCTACCTTCGGATGTAGCACTAGAGGCAGAGGTGCTGTCTGGTTTCTGCTCTACAAGTTCTAGTTTGTGCAGTCGATCGCGCAAATTGACATCCTTCGTCTTTCCCGACTTAGTAGTATGCACCCGCCAAAAAGCCTCGGTTTCGGCGATCGTCTTGACCCAAGCTTCCCAGTTGGCATCAGGAGCCACGGAGACAGGAGCAGAATTTTCATGGTCTAATTCGCCATTTTCTGTCAACGAACCCCCTACAGCCACAGTAATCACGTACTCCGCTGCTTCTAACAACTGGTTAGCAGAAGGAGCCTTGAGATCGATCGACTCAACCTTGTAAATCGGAATATTTTCCGGCAGCTTAGCGGCCAACTTTTCCCGAAAACTCTCAATATCGATCAGCTCAGTGAGCTCAAAGTCGGCAATTTCCCCAGTGCTGGTAACACCCAGAGGCAGAGCATTTGCCAGAGAAATCCGAGGGTTCGGGTGAAACCCGCCGGTAAACGAAATCGGCAAATCGGCTCTGCGGACTACTCGATCGAACAATCGGATCAAATCCAAATGACCAACCAAAGCCATATCGCCCACCTTGCCGAACCAAACCCGCAAACGCTGTTTCCGCTCCGTATCCGGGACAAACTCCCCAGCAAACTCTGGAATTGGCAGCGCATCCACAACCACATTGTGTCCAAAATCGGTGCCACACACCCCGCAGCGCGAACACCCTTCAAAGGAACAGTCGGGAACCGTCGCTGCTTCTAAAGCCTTTTGCAAGTCAATTTTCAGCCAGTTTTTGTCGATTCCCGTATCTAAGTGATCCCAAGGCAGAGCCTGATCGAGAGAGAGGGGGACAGAGGGGGAGGGCGAGAGGGGGATATCCGGAGAATTGGGAAAATCTTCCTTGATTTCTCTGCCTTCTTCCTTCTTGCTTCTTCCGACTTCCATCGGACTGACATCCGTTACATCCGTTACTGAATCCGTTGCCGAACTTCCTTCTTCCTTCTCAAACAGATTCCACTCGCCGCTTTCGACTTGACGGTATTTCCAAGTAAGGCCCGACTCATCTATTGCCTGAGTCCAAGCTTTGTAAGCCTGATCCAAGCTTTCCCACCACGCATCCATACCCGCGCCAAGTTCCCAAGCGCGGCGGACTACAGCAGCCAAACGTCGATCGCCCCGTCCGACAAAATCCTCCATTGCCGAAATCCGCACATCAGTGTAATTCACCTTGACGCCCCGCATTCCCCGAAACTCTTCCTTCAGGAGTTTTTGCTTGCGGGAAAACTCAGCAGTAGAAACCGAGTGCCACTGAAAAGGAGTGTGAGGCTTAGGCGTAAAATTAGAAATTGTCAAGTTAAAAGTGAGTCCTCGCCTGCCATCGATCCTGCATTCCCTGTGCAGCCAGCGGACTGTTTCGGCGATGCCGAGAACATCAAAATCTGTTTCTCCGGGCAAACCGATCATAAAATACAGCTTGATTTTATCCCAGCCGCGATCGACCGCAGTTTTGACACCCCGAAGCAATTCTTCGTTGGTCAAACCTTTGTTAACGATGTCGCGCATTCGCTGAGTACCAGCTTCTGGGGCAAAAGTCAAACCGCCTTGTCGCGTACCGCCGAGAATGTCGGCAATATTATCGTCAAATCTGTCAACCCGCTGGCTGGGTAGAGACAGAGAAATATTTTTATCTTTCAGGCGATTTTTGATTTCCATCCCAACTGCTGGGAGTGCCAGATAATCGGAACAACTCAGGGAAAGCAGGGAAAACTCGCTGTGCCCGGTGGCTTGCATCCCCTGTTCGATCGCCTCTACGACTTGCTGCGGTTCGACATCGCGCGCGGGGCGAGTCAGCATTCCCGGCTGACAGAAGCGACAGCCGCGGGTGCATCCCCGGCGGATTTCTACTGTCAATCTGTCGTGTACTGTCTGGACGTAGGGAACCAGGCCGATCGAATAAGCTGGTATCGGAGTCGCCACGCGGCGCAGAATTCGTTCTGGAACTTGCGGGCGGTTGGGATGAACAGAACCGTCGGCCGCCATATCGTAGAATTGCGGGACGTAGACGCCTGGAATTTGCGCTAAATCCAGCAGCAATGCTTCTCGGCTCAAATTATTTGTTTTGCCTTCTGCCAAAATCAAGCCAATTTCTGGCAGCAACTCTTCTCCATCACCCAAAGCGATGAAGTCAAAAAAGTCTGCGTAGGGTTCTGGGTTGGAAGTTGCCGTTTGCCCGCCAGCAAAAATCAGCGGTATTTGACCGTTTTGGGGATTTGTTGCTCTTTCTTGCCAAGTTAGGGGAATGCCGGCTAAATCGAGCATTTCCAGAATGTTTGTGGCTCCGAGTTCGTAGCTGAGGCTGAAGCCCAGAATATCAAATTCTGTGAGAGATCGCCTCGATTCTACGGCAAACAGCGGAGTTTTGGTCGATCGCAGTTTTGCTGCCAAATCTGGTGCGGGCAAATAAGCTCGATCGCACAACTGTCTCGGCCCTGCGTTCAAAATGTTGTAAAGGATGATGTGCCCCAGATTGGAAGCACCAACTTCATAAACTTCTGGGTAAGTGAGAACCCAGCGCACCAACGCCCCGTCCCAAGGCTTGTGCGTAGCCCCCAATTCATTTCCCAGATAACGAGCAGGCTGATTAATGTCTGCTGTAAGTAATTCTTCGACTTTTACTGCCACGGCTCGACTCGCTAAATATTTGCGACTCTTAAGCAGCCTACCTTAAAATCTGCCAACACGCCAACGACAGTAGTCTGTCTTTTCGGGCATTTAACCGAATTTGCTGTGTTTTTTTGCCTGTTCTCGTCGTTCAGGAGGCTTTATCAGTGTTGTTTTACGCAGGAGTTTTCGGCTTCAAAGCTATCGACATTTTCAAATATCTCAAAAACTCGATCGAGTTGGCTGAGTTCCAGAATCATCTTAATCCCGGGGGATACTGAGCAAAGACTAAACCTGCGCCCCATTTTTTTCGCCTGCTTCAGGCCCGAAACCAATGCCATCAAACCGGCACTGTCAATAAATTTTACTGCGCCCAAATCTACGAGTACCGCTACAACCCCGGGGGCTGCAATTGCTGTCATGAGTTGCCGTCCGAATTCTCCGCAGGTGGCTGCATTCAGGTGGTCTAGGGGTCGAATCACCGTAATTGGTTTATGGGCAAGAAGTGTCTGCATATGTCAAACCTATGGTTGCTACGTACTTTCAACTACTGTGCTGGACAGATGTAAGCCTAAACCTACTTGATTACTCTGAGCCTAACTTGCTCTGAGCGAAATCGACCAGTTGTTTTCAGTAATTTTACTGAATCTTTATTTATTGACTCTTTTTTATAAAATTTTGTGCAAGATTTGCGAAGGAAACGTAAGCTACTATACTATTTTTTATTTATGCGGGCAGGTTTAGTCTTGAGAATTCTAAAAAATGCGATCGACTGTCCCCTGGCTGTTAGATAAAAGTGAATAATGTAATTGAAATCACTTGTTAGTTCTGATTTAGATCACGCGCGCGATCGGCTGTTCAGATAATAATTAAATTGTACGGAGTTCTCTGAGCTACTATGCAAGCAACCTATGCTATTCGTAATCTTGTAGAAAAAGCCCTCTACATTAAGCAGTTAACGCCTGACATTGAAAACGAAATCAACTACGAGCTCACCCGTTTGGGCTACATCTCCGATATTGATTATGAGGCTTTAGAGTTATTAATGGATGAAATGGATGCCGGTCGGGTGCAACTGGTATCTAGTCGATAGTTGAAACCAGGGCCCAGAAAAATCCAAGAGCGACACAAAATCCTTGTAGGGCGCGAAATAGAGGAGTGCGAGAAGCATTGACCCCGACATGGCATTTTTCAATTGAAGCACGTATTTACTGAACTTGATATTTGAGGAGATACAGTTAAGGACGATCGTCCCTGCAACTCATACAGTTTTAGATTTTAGATTTTAGATTTTAGATTTTAGATTTTAGAAGTCGGACTACTGATGATGATCAGGGTTGGGAACTTTTCTACAGTTGCATTCGTTTTAGAAACTGCTATCAGTATCAAAAATTACCAACTTTGAGGCTAATTAAATTTATAACTGTTGGGGCTTGACAAGTTAGATAGAGTTCTGATTCCTACTAAGAAAAACGTTGTTCTGCCGAATTTTCCGATCGCTCGAATGCAAGAAAAATGATGTGTAGTTACGACATCCGTCATCGCGGAGTCAATCTAAAATCTAAAATCTAAAATCTTTGAGCGCGCCGCCAAACTTGCCACCACCGCCACCAACTCAGCAGGCTCGATCGGCTTGGGCACGTAAATTTGAAAACCTTGCTGCAGTGCCCGTATCCGTTCCTCTACCCTACCAACCGCCGTGAACGCCAACGCCGGAATTTCCCTGTCCACCATCCGCGATCGCACTTGCCGCAGCAGAGCCTCTCCGTCAAGGGCCTGTATCCCGATATCGATCGCCAACACATCCGGATTCAGCCTTTCAATCGCCTCCAACGCACGTTTTCCAGAGCTAGCAGTCTCCACCTGGGCCCCGCAATCTTCGAGCACGGTACAGGCAAAATCCAGGGAATCCGCGTCGATATCGACCACCAACACCCGAACTCCCGAAAGATTGCTGTTGACAAAAGACTCCTTTACAGGGGCTCGCGCCTTGCTTGGAGGAATCGCCAACTCCCCGAGTCCCGCAACAGAAAATCCGCCGTCGCCAGGAAGCTGTTGAATTGGCAATCTCACTAAAAACCTCGACCCTTTTCCCTTCCCTGCCGAGTCGGCTTGCACCGTCCCCCCGTGCATTTCCACAAAATGCCGCACTAGAGCCAAACCCAAACCCAATCCGTTGTACGATCGCCTTATAGAGCTGTCAGCTTGGCTGAACCGCTCGAAAACGTGGGGCAAAAACTCTTCTGAAATCCCTTGTCCCGTGTCGCTAACCTCAATTTCGACACTAGCGGGCGACAAATTTTTACAGCAAGCGGATTCCTCACGGGCAAAAGTCCTCTCCATCTTTCGCACCGCCACCCTCACCTGTCCGCCATCGGGAGTAAACTTAATCGCATTCGACAGCAAATTCCAGGCTACCTGCTGCAAGCGACCGGAATCGGCAAAAATCCGTCCTGCAGTTGGGTCGAAATCCGTCACAATTTCAATATTTTTGGCGGCAATCGCGGGCGCGAGAGTATCGATCGCAGCCTCAACAGTCGAAATCACATCCACCCAACGCAAATTCAGCGACAGTTTCCCGGTAATAATCTGCGACACGTCCAGTAAATCCTCGATCAGAGTTGCCAGCGCTCGTGTATTGCGGTCGATCGTTTCCAGAGCCCGAACAGTCGTTTTTTCGTCAAACTTGCGGTTTCGCAGCAGTTGCGCCCATCCCAGCATCGCATTCAGCGGCGTCCGCAATTCGTGGGACAAAGTTCCTAGAAACTCGTCTTTAATTCGGTTCGCCCGCGCCAATTCCTCGGCTCGATCGTGCAGTTCTCTTTCCAACTGCTTGCCAACAGTCAAATCGAGAATAAAAGCCACAGATTCTTGCCGCTTTTGCGCCAGCAAAACATATCCGATTAACACCGGAATCCGGCTGCCGTCTCTCCTCCAGAATTCCTTTTCGTAGGGAGTGCAAGCCCCTGTTGCTTGTGCCTCTGTCATCCCCTTCTGGTCGAGAGACTGGTACTCCGGCGGCGTGATATCAATCGAGTTTAATTCCCCGCCATGCAACTGTTCCCGCGTGTAACCAACTATCCGCAAAAATTCATCGTTGGCCTCGATAATACGGCCGTTAACATCCCCGAAGATAATTCCTATCAAGTTAGCTTCGGCTAACATTCTCAGCTTTTCTTCGCTAGCTTGGAGTGCAGCTTCTGTTTGCTTGCGCTCGGTAACGTCTTGGATATAACCCGACAAACCAGAATCGGAAGGATAAAAACGCATCTTCAACCACTTATTCCATAACGGTACGAATTCTTCATACTCGATTGTTACCTTTTCTGCTAATGCTTGGGTCGCCATTTTGTAAAACGGTAAATCTAAAGCGCAGGGAAATATATCCCAAATTTTTTTCCCAATCAGTTCTACTTTTGGTTGACCTAACAGCTCAATAGCTTGGTGGTTGACATAGGTATAGTTCCAATTTAAATCAACAGCGATAAAAGCATCGGTAATGCTTTCGAGAATGTTAGTAATTTTATCGTTTGCCAATTGCAGCGCTTTAGCTGTTTCTTCTGCTTGCAACCTCGCTTCTTGTTCGCGGGACAAAGCTGCCGCCCGTTCTTGTTCTGCCTGTTTTCGATCGCTAATATCGATGTAAGAACCGATGTAACCGGCAAAAGTGCGATCGGGTCTGTACCGGGGTACGCCTGTACCCAAAACCCAGCGGTATTCCCCGTCATAGCGTCTCAGGCGGCATTCGAGTCGGTACTCGCTGCCAGCGTCGAAAGCTTTTTGGTAAATATCCAGACATTCTGGTAAGTCATCTGGGTGCAAGTTTTCCATCCAACCCGTGCCCATTTCTTGCGCCAAAGTTCTACCCGTAAACTCCAGCCAAACTTTGTTAAAGTAATCGCCAAGTTGGTCAGTATCGGACATCCAAATCATCACCGGCGCGGTATCTGCCATAATCCGAAATCGAGCTTCGCTTTCCTGCTGCTGTGCTTCGGCTTGCTTGCGCTCGTTCCGTTCTTGAACTTCCCGCAGGGCCCGCTCAATCGACGGCACTAGGCGTATCAAACGGCGTTTGAGAACATAATCTGTAGCGCCGCGTTTCAAAGTTTCGATCGCCACTTCCTCGCCCAAAGTAGCCGAAACAAAAATAAACGGCACTCCCGGACAAGTAGTGTGGGCGATTTCCAGCGCAGCTATCCCGTTAAAACAAGGCAGCATATAATCTGCCAAAATAATGTCAAAACGTTGTTTTTCCAGCGCCGTGGCAAAGTCTTCTCGATTTTCCACACACACCAGAGAAAATTGGAGCCCGCCATCCATTAGATATGCCTCAATCAGTTCGGCATCTAGGGGACTGTCTTCTACTAAGAGGATATTGAGCGTTTTCACAAAAATTCCTTTTACTTAAATATTAATTATCTGATACAAAATTTGATCTGGCTGCGGCTTTAAGTGAAGCCCACAAAAGTCTTGCGTGTTTAATGGCATAAAAAAATGTAAAAATCAATTGGTTTCATGAGTTGAGCATTCATATCTCAATCCTAGCTTCTAATCAAGTCTATTGCTGCTTGCAGCGAGGTAAATCCCCGCTCTGACTTGAGCGGCTAGTACGCTTGTTTTTCCTTAACTTTCGTCGGCTTCCAAGAAATCGGCATCGCTGGAGTCTTGCTTCTATGTAGCAGTTTAGCTATACCCTGTTAAACAAATAGTTTCGCGCTTCTGGCTAGAAACAACTAGCTATGTAGTAATTTATCTCGCTTGCTACTAACTACTGCTACCTCGTTTGGCAGATTATTTTTTTTGTAGTGATGCCAGAGTTAATTCTATATTGCTTTGTCGCTCCTCTCAAGCTCGAATTCGCTTGAATTCTGCCATTATTTCCTGAATATCGATCGATCGTGTCAAAAAAAGTCAAAGTTGCTGGTATGTCTGCTTTACTTTTTGCCGGATTTACGTACCATGCAAGTGTTGCATGGTAGGCAACTGTTGCCTTATTGATCGCAGTCGCCCTCAAAAAACACCGTTATTTCAGTAGCAAATGGGTACACTGAATCTATCTAAAGATAGATTTTTGCAGACACACTGCACTCAACCTGCAGAGATTCGCCAGAATTCGGTAAAACTCATAGGTTGCACCATTTTCAAGAACAGGCTTTCCGGCCTATTCCACAAAGAGTGAATTTGATTGTGGGATGGGCAGGAGAGCCCGTCCATAAAAAGCTTATGGAAAATGGTGCAAGATATAAGTAAAACGAAGTGCCACCCCGCCGAAAATCTGAGAAAGCTCGATCGACCAATTAATTTCCTATGCAAATCACAGAAAATTTGATCTGGACTCGCTACACTGCGACTCCCAGGCTGTCTCTGACCGATCGGCTTATTGATTGAACCGAGCCAAAGTGTCTTAAAATATACAATACGGTGAGCTGGTGCACAGCCCGCATATATTAAAACTAAGCGCCAAATTGCAATAATTCTTTAAAATAAAGGTAAAGCACCGGCGATCCCTAACTCTTCCCCCTCAGAAAGGGTAGGGTTTAGCAGAATTGAAGACGATTGTCTATGGTGACATCCAGTAAAGCCCGTGCAGTTGCTTTAGTCTCAGGTTTATTCAGGTTATTGGCAACCAGTTACGAGGAGATTTGACCCGCCGTGCTCCAACGCATCAAACAAGACTTAAAAAACGACCTGATCGCAGGACTATTGGTAGTGATACCCTTAGCTACCACCATCTGGCTGACAATTACCGTCGCCAGTTGGGTGATCAATTTTCTCACCAAAATTCCCAAGCAGATCAACCCTTTTGACGGACTCCACCCGATTTTGGTGAATCTGCTAAATCTTTTAGTAGGGCTGGCTGTACCCCTGCTGAGCATTTTAGTCATCGGTTTAATGGCCCGCAACATTTTCGGCAAATGGCTGCTAGACTTTGGCGAACGGGTGTTGCAGGCAATTCCCCTAGCGGGTTCGGTTTACAAAACCCTCAAACAACTGCTGGGAACCCTCCTCAACTCAAACGACAAATTTCGCCGCGTGGTGTTAGTGGAATATCCCCGGCGGGGAATCTGGACTTTAGCATTTGTGACCGGTACGATCGAGAGTAACGACATCCCGCCTCACCTTTCCGGTGAAACCCCGATCGGCATTTTCATCCCCACCACTCCCAACCCCACTACCGGATGGTACGCTATAGTGCCGGAGGCAGATTTAGTCAACTTGTCAATGTCGATCGAAGATGCCTTTAAAGTCATCATCTCTGGCGGCATCGTCAACCCCAACAACTCAATTGCTGTAACCCCCGAAAAAATCAAGGGCAAAACACTCGAACCCTTGGTATCCGAATCAAGATACCAGGCTGTTCCAGTCGAAGAAGAGTGAACCAAGACATCTTTAGTGACCCGTAAGACCGTGTAAACTTTCCCCATAGCAGATAATATTTCGACAAAACCAGCCCAAACCGAGAAGGCCTATACTCAGAAACCCGGTTTCGAGCATAAATCTTAGGTTTGACAGCCAAGTATCTGTAAACTACCCGCCGCTGGCGAGTCAGACGGCTGGTCTTGTACCGCTTTTAGTCGAGTTTTCTGCTAAAGTTCAAGTCCGCGCGCGATCGAAAAACTTCCTAAATTCTCAATTCCTATCTAAAAATTATGAAAAAAGCCCGCGAAACAGCACGCGAACTAGCACTCCTCGGTATCAGCCAACTGCCAGCGAATCCAGAACTCTTAGAAGCCAAGAAACTGCAAGACGTTCTCCTCGCCGCCATCCGTACCCTGACAGCAGAAGTTCAAGAATCCCTAGAAGCAGCAGCATCCGAAGTGCAGCGGAGTAGCGACAAACTGCTTGCCAGCGAAATCCGCGCCTCCGATATACAAAGTGCTAGAACAATGGTACGGGAAGCAGTCGAACTCACTCAAACCGCAATCAACCGTCTCGGTTCAGCAATGGAGTTTCCAGAACTAATCCAGCTAGCCAACCAGCAAGATGTCCGCACCTATGCTTTGCAAATTCTGACGAAAGTCAGCGCCAACCGTGTTCAAATTGATGAATTGCTCTCGGAATCCCTTGTAGATTGGCAAATAGAACGGTTGCCCCGGATCGATCGAGATATCATGAGAATCGCGATCGCCGAAATGCTATATCTCGGCTTACCCGAACAAGTCAGCGTCAACGAAGCCGTCCAACTGGCAAAACGCTACAGCGGCGACGAAGGACATCGCTTCATCAACGGAGTCCTTCGCCGAGTAGTCGATAAAATCAATGCAGAAGTTGTTAGTCCGTAGTCCTTAGTCAGTAGTCCTTAGTCAGCAGTCATTGGTCATTAGTGATTGGCAATCCGCAATCGGCTCTACACTAGGGACTGAGGACTAATGACTAATAACTATTCTCTATTCCCCATCAACTATGGTATTTAATTGGTTTCGTCGCCAGTACAGCGAAAGCAAATCTTCTGAAACAGAGGCAACCCCCGAACAGCCGCAAGATGAGTCGGCAAAATCCGCACCGGTTGAGCCTCAAACAGATACAACAGAGCAAGCTTCTCCTGCTGTAGCCGAAGATTATCTCAATTGGGCAAAAGCTGCTTACAAAAATATTCAAAAACAGCAAAAACCCGAAACAGAAGTTTCCGAGACAGCAGCGCCCGATGTTCCAGCAGCCGAAGGAGAAATCGCGACAGTTGCAGAAGTTCCAGAACCTGCGACTATTGAAGCAACCGAGCCGATCGAACTTGAACCAGCACCCACAGCACCAACTGTTGCAGAAGTTCCAGAAGTGGCAGCACCAGCAACAGTTGAAGCAACCGAGGTTTCGGAACTCGATGCAGCCAACCCAGCAGAAATTCCAGAAACTCTGCAACCAACAGCCGGGGCGATCGACATTGCACCTATTGCTCAACAATTAGAAGTTACAGCAGAAAATATAGAAATTGCCGAACCTGCAACGGAGGTTGTAGAAACCGAATCACTCGCATCCGACGGCGCAGCAGGCGAAGCCCTGCCGTTTTGGGCCAGAGCTCAGGCCGATCGCATGGAGCGCATCGAACGCCTCAAAGAAACCGCCCTTGAAGAACCAGAGGTAATTGCAGCCGCCGCCGAGAGAGCGGCAATTATCGAAGAAATTCCCGGTTTCGCCTTTGACGAAGGCTTCCTGTGGTCTTCAGAAATCTTAGCCAGTCAAGGCCGCCGCCCAGACCAAGTATCCGTCGAAGAAATCACTTGGCTGCAAAAACTGCGGAAAGGCTTAGAAAGAACTCGTCGCAGCTTAATTAATCGACTAAAGGCGATCGTCGGTCAAGGGCCGCTCAATCAAGACGCGGTAGCCGAAATTGAGACTTTGCTACTGCAAGCTGATGTCGGAGTCGCAGCCACCGACATCATTATCACGCGCCTCCAAGAAAGACTCACACAAGAAGTGCTGCCGCCAGAACAGGCTCTAGCCTACCTGAAAACCATCCTGCGCGACATTCTGGATGCTCCCTGTGCCGAAACCGCCGCCGGTAATCCCGCCTACAGCCTGACATTTGCCCCCGAAAAAGACACATTCAACATCTGGTTGATAGTAGGAGTCAACGGTGCGGGCAAAACTACGACGATCGGCAAACTTGCCCATATTGCTCAAAAATCCGGCTACAAAACCCTGATTGCTGCCGCCGACACTTTCCGCGCCGCCGCCGTCGAACAGGTGAAAGTTTGGGGTTCCCGCAGTGGCGTTGAAATTATCGCCAACCCAGGAAAAAATACCGATCCGGCTGCTGTCGTGTTTGATGCGATCGCCGCCGCCAGCGCCCGCGGCACAGAACTGCTGATCGTAGACACCGCAGGCCGCCTGCAAAACAAAAAAAATCTGATGGACGAATTAAGTAAAATCCGTCGCATTGTAGACAAGAAAGCCCCAGGCGCTACCGTAGAATCTCTACTGGTCTTGGATGCCACACTGGGTCAAAATGGTTTGCGACAGGCAGAAGTGTTCGCAGAATCGGCCAAATTAAGTGGAGTAGTATTGACAAAACTCGACGGTTCTGCTAAAGGTGGTGTTGCCCTAGCAGTAGTGCAGCAGCTTGGTCTGCCCATCCGCTTTATTGGAGTCGGGGAAAGCATCGAAGACTTGCGCCCGTTTTCTAGTTACGAATTTGTGGAAGCCCTACTCGATTTTAGATTTTAGATTTTAGATTGATGAGGTATCTGCCAGCCGCTTCCTTTTTTGGAGGCGGACACAGATCTTCAAAATCTCAAATTATTAACCTTAAACTAGCATCGCAGGACTTGCGCCGATCGCCACGAGCGATCAAGTGAAAAATAAATATCTAGAAACAATACCTTCGTTCTGTTATTACTTGGTTGGGCTCAAACCGCGAGCCAAAGCAAGCGTGTCAAATTAAGCTCAAATTTAGTATCAGTCGGCTGTCTGATTGCACATTCTTCCCGATCCCCCTGCCGCCCCCCTGATAGTCGGGTGGGACAGGAAATGCTCACAGTCCCCCTTCTTCTTAAGGGGAGCCGCTGCGGTCTTGGGCCCACCCAAGTAGAGCAAGCAGCGTGGATTTAGGGGGTATCTAGACTCAGCTATAAACGAGATTTCTTAAGAATTTTAGACTTAAGTTGATACCAATGTCCCAGTACCGAACCTACTTGCTCAAACCAAACTACTTGTTCTAAAAAAAACGGGTTTCTGTTCAAGTGGCCCGTAAGTCCTTAATCATTCCTCCTCCGTCTAAGATCGAAAATCACAAATTTAAAATGACTGCTGTGCCTTTGCCTCGCCCCTCACCTCAACCTGCTGACCGCCCACCGGGTCGCAATTCCACCGACGCGACGCCAGTATTTGCCCTCAAAGAACTGGTGGCGCGTTTGCACCGATATCAGCACAACGTTCAAGATATGTTGGGCTCGCTGGGATTTGCCCTGCGAAGTTTTAACAATCTCAACCAATTTTTGGAGTTGGTGCCTTTGGTGGCGACTCGCGTTACGGACGCCGACGGGGGAGCTTTAGTGCTGTTCAAACCCAACGGTCAAGTCAGGTTCCAGCAGTTGCATTGTCAGGAAGGACGGCAGTGCCAAGATATGCGAAAAGCGCTGGAAATAGCCACCAGGCAAGCTACAGCAGGTGTGGGCGCTACTGCTGGATCTTTTTCGGAAACCTCTGGGCAAACTTCTAGTCTAGACCTGCAAGTCGGTCGTTATTTGGGCCCGGATGTTCATTTGTTTGGGGCGCCAATTTTAGTCAACAATTTGGAACGCGGACGGCTTTATGTTTTTAGCAGTGATCCGCAATATCTCTGGACTCCCAGCAGACAGAAATTAGTTCGGTTGGTGGCGGATCAAACCGCTGTGGCTATTTGCAAAGACGAACTTACTGTTAAGTTGGCGGAAAAAGACCGCTTAGACAGAGAGTTAGAAATCGGGGCGGAAATTCAATTGCGGCTGCAACCCCGTAGTTGTCCGAAAATTCCCGGCCTTGACGTGGCCGCCCGCTGCCAAACTGCTAGCAGAGTCGGCGGAGATTATTATGATTTTATTCCCGCTGACTATGACCCGATCGGCAAGGAGAATGAGGGGGAAAACCCCCCATCCCTGATTAAAAATCTCAAGTCCAAAATCGACAAGGGCCGCTGGAGCATTGTGATCGGCGACGTGATGGGCAAGGGAGTGCCGGCTGGCCTGTTGATGACGATGACACGGGGTATGCTGCGGGCGGAGGTTTTGAACCGCCACTCGCCGTCGAGAATTTTGCAACATTTAAACCGGGTTATGCACGCGGATTTGGAAAATTCCCACCGTTTTGTGACTCTGTTTTATTCGGAGTATGACCCGAAAACTCGCGTTTTGTCTTACAGCAATGCTGCTCACCACCCGCCTTTGCTGTGGCAAGCTGCCACTAATTCGATTCTTCAGCTTGATACTTTGGAGGGAATGTTAATTGGGCTGGATGCTGATTCGCTTTACCAAGAAGCCCACATTCAATTGCAGCCAGGAGATACTATTATTTATTACACAGACGGATTTACTGATGCTTCTAATCAAAGGGGCGATCGGTTTGATGAGGATAACTTGACCTCGGCTTTTCAGTGGGCCTGTCAAAATTATCAGCAGTCTGAAGAAATTTTGGATTATTTGTTCGATCGCGTGCACCAGTTTATCGGCATCGGCAATCGTAACGAAGATGACATGACACTGGTTGTACTCAGGGTAACACCTTTAGCAGGAGAAAATCACCATGATAGTTAATTTAATGCCGGAAATTACTGCTGGATTAATCAACTCGATTAATTGGCACGATGCTGCTCACATGGTAGTTTTGAAATCTCATTTGAGTTCGACGGTGCTTTTGGGCCAAAGTTACGAAATTTTTACGAATTTCCAGAAAGCTTGGAACAATTTTGTTTCGACAGGTCAAATAGGAGCTTTTTTTATAGGTATTTTTGTTGGGTGGTTCTTGAAAGGGATTTTTCGTTAGAGTTATTGTCGCAGAAGGTATCGGGAACGGATTTAAAAGGTTTTTAGCCAAAACTTAACTTTTTTATGATGCAGCAAAAGTTTCACAATTTTGTAGTCCAGACTTCAGTTTTTTCTGGTCAAAAGATGTATAAAAACTTTGTAGTCAGAACTTGAGTTTTTTATTGCCGAATTGGGAATGGAGGACTAAAGTCCTGACTACAAACCGGAAGAAGGACTAAAGTCTTTGCTAAAAACCGGTTTTTATAGACTTCTGCAAGAGAGATATAATCTAGTTTTAGCTTGAGCAATGACAACACAACAAAAAACTTGGAGTCAAAGATTTGAATCGGCGTTGCACCCGGCGATCGCCCGATTCAATGCTAGTATTGGCTTCGATATTGAATTGATTGAGTATGACTTGACGGGTTCTGTCGCTCACGCTAAAATGCTGGCAAAAACGGGGATTATTTCCGCAGCAGAAGGGGAACAGTTAGTCAATGGTTTGGAACAGATACGCCGCGAATATCGCCAAGGACTTTTTGTTCCGGGAGTTGATGCAGAAGACGTTCACTTCGCTGTAGAGAAGCGGCTGACGGATATTGTGGGAGATGCTGGGAAAAAGTTGCACACGGCCCGATCGCGCAACGATCAAGCCGGCACTGATACTCGCTTGTATTTGCGCGATCGCATCGCAGAAATTCGCGAGCAATTACGGGAATTTCAAGGGGTTTTGCTCGATATTGCCGATCGTAACGTGGAAACTTTAATTCCCGGTTACACTCATTTGCAGCGCGCTCAGCCGATCAGTTTGGCTCATTACTTGTTAGCTTATTTTGAAATGACCGATCGCGATTGGGAACGCCTCGGCGATATCTGTAAGCGGGTGAATGTTTCGCCTTTGGGTTGTGGCGCGTTGGCGGGGACGACTTTCCCAATTGACCGACATTATACGGCAGAACTATTGCATTTTGACAAGGTTTATGCTAACAGCTTAGATGGAGTGAGTGATCGAGATTTTGCGATCGAATTTCTCGCTGCCGCCAGCTTGATTCTGGTACACCTGAGCCGCTTGTCAGAAGAAATGATTTTGTGGTCTTCTCACGAATTTGGATTTATTACGCTCAAAGATAGCTGCGCTACTGGTTCTAGCATCATGCCCCAGAAAAAAAATCCCGACGTGCCGGAGTTGGTGCGAGGCAAAGCGGGGCGGGTGTTCGGTAACTTGCAAGCCTTGTTGGTAGTAGTGAAGGGACTTCCTTTGGCCTACAACAAAGATTTGCAAGAAGATAAAGAGGCTTTGTTTGATACCGTCAAAACGGTACAAGGTTGCTTGGAAGCAATGACCATTTTGCTGCGGGAAGGCATCGCCTTTAATGGCGATCGCCTCGCCGCTGCCGTTACAGAAGACTTTTCTAATGCTACAGACGTAGCCGACTACTTGGCCGCCAAAGGCGTTCCCTTCCGGGAAGCTTACAACCTTGTCGGCAAAGTCGTCAAAACTTGCCTTTTGGGGGGCAAACTCCTCAAAGATTTGACACTTGAGGAGTGGAAAGACTTGCACCCAGCTTTTGAGACAGACATTTACAGCGCGATCGCACCTCAGCAAGTGGTGGCGGCTCGCAATAGTTACGGGGGTACCGGGTTTGAACAAGTGAGAAAATCACTTATCGCTGCGCGCGATCGGATCGCCTAAACATCGTTGAATTATTCGACAAATTCCGGCTGGCTATCTCTCCTTAGAGCGATCGTGTTTTCCACTCTGGTTCTAAGTTCGGCAGATAGCCTGACTCAATTAATCTTCAGCAGCAGCCATGTCTTTGTCTCTGCCGCCACCGCTCATGGCGCCCATGCCACCGCCGTTACCGCCGTCAAATCGTCTTCTCTTGTTGGAGAACATATCTTGATTTCTCCGCTTGCGAAACTTGCGAGCGTATGCTTGATTTCGTTGTGCCTTCTCTTTCTTGAGATTGCGGCGCTTAGCCATTCTGACCTCACTAATAAACATTGACAGTCCCCGGGCTTTCACGCCCAGGGATTCTTAAGTTTGACACTCTGTGCACTCTTGGTGACTGAGATTCTTGGTTCAGCGAAGTCACTTACTGGCGACAGGATTTCTCCAGCCAAAATATAGGTGTCTTCTCCCCAAGCGTTAATTCCGGTATGCCCTACCGTACTCGATCAGTTCTCTTTATGTAGTTAGGTTTTCTTCAAATTTAGCTTTCCTAAACCGCAACACCGTTAGGTGTGACTACGCACTCAACTAATCCAGTTAAGTTTTTACGTTGGCTAGTTATACTCAATTTTAGACCGATGACGATCATAGCACACCCGGTACAAGACCCAGAAAAAAGAACACGGGGATTCCAGTCGCTGGGAATCTGGGTTTGATCGGGACGCAATGTTGTCAATCTTCCAGAAGATTTCTATAAACTCTTGACAAATACGACAAATGACTATGATTCCCGGTGACGTAGCTCCTGTCTTCAGCCTGCCCGACGCGCAAGGCAATGTCGTCAGCCTTGCAGATTTTCGAGGGCGGCGAGTTGTACTTTATTTTTACCCTAGGGACAATACCCCTGGCTGTACCAAAGAAGCTTGCGGCTTTCGCGACATTTACTCAGACTACCAGTCGCGCAATATAGCAGTCCTCGGCGTCAGTACAGACGGGGCGGGGCCCCACGCCAAGTTTGCAGCTAAATATCAACTGCCTTTTCCCTTGCTGTGCGACTCAAACGCCGAAGTTGCTACCGCCTACGGCTGTTACGGACTCAAAAAATTTATGGGAAAAGAATTTATGGGAATTACTCGATCGACCTTCGCGATCGACCCTGATGGTAGGATTGAAAAGGTTTATCGGAAAGTCAAACCAGAAACTCACGCAGCCGAGATATTAGCAGACTTGCCAGACCTCTCGCCTGAATGAAAAATTAAAAATTAAGACTTTTGAGCTGCCAGCTAAGAAACCTGAAATTACTTTCCCCTAAACAAACTTTTGAGTTTATGCGTCGATTGTGGCAAATTGTACAAACTGTGCTGGGACTGATTTTTCGACATCCCGTCACTGGTACTGCGGTGATTCCCGTATTGCCTGACGGGCGAATTGTGTTAATTCGCCGCCGCGACAACGGTCGCTGGGCACTGCCGGGAGGTATGGTGGATTGGGGAGAGGATATTCCCACAACTGTGCGCCGGGAATTAGCGGAGGAAACAGGACTCAATTTAGTCAAAATCCGTCGCTTGGTGGGTGTTTACTCGGCTGCCGATAGAGACCCTCGCCTGCACTCGATTTGTATCGTAGTGGCAGCAGAGGTAGAGGGAAAGATGCAAGTTCAGGATACGCTTGAAGTCAGCGAGGTTGAGGCTTTTTTGCCCGCATCCCTGCCGGAGGGGGCACTCAGCCACGATAACGACCAACACTTACAGGACTATTTTCAAGGCCTGACAACTTTGGCGTAAATCGGCGGGGCATCGAAATTTCAGAAAAGTCGGAAATTACCTCGCGGTCAAAAATTGTCTGTTATGAATGTGGAATTAATTTTCACCAAAGAACTGGGCGGAGCGTAGCGGAGGGCTGAAGCCCCTTCCTTATAGGACGGCTTTGATTCTCTTCATTTTCAGTTAATTGTATTGATAATACATGGTACAATAAAGCAATCAAGCAATAGTAAACAATGAAAGCAAGGTACAAGTACAGAATCTATCCGACCGACCAACAGAAACAGAGCTTGGCTCAGTTATTCGGTTGCGTTCGCGTTGTCTGGAATGATGCTCTTGCACTTTGCAAACAATCCGAAAAAAAGCCGAAATCGACAGAACTTCAGAAAATAGTAATAACTGGGGCAAAACAGACTGAGGAAAGGACTTGGCTGGAAGAGGTGTCATGCGTTCCCTTGCAACAGTCTGTAACCGATTTAGAAACGGCTTTTAAGAATTTCTTTGATTCCTACAAAGGGAAAAGAAAAGGGCAAAAAGTACGGTATCCTAGGTTTAAAAAAAAGACAAGCCGTCAATCGGCAAGATTTACTCTTCGTGGATTTTCCCTGAAGAAAAACGGTGGCGTTTACTTAGCAAAAATTGGAATTGTCAAGCCAATATGGTCTAGGGAGTTGCCGTCAGCACCTAGCTCGGTCACGGTAATCAAGGATTGCGCTAATCGCTATTTCTTAAGCTTTGTTGTAGAGGTCGAACCATTTCAATCCGAGGCTTTGCATCCAAGTATTGGTATCGACTTAGGGATTAAAACCTTTGCGGTAATGAGTAATGGCGCAAAAGCCGAAAGTCCAAGTTATAAAAAACTGGACCGGAAAGTTCGCAAACTGCAACGCAAGTTAGCTCGCCAACCTCATGACTCCAAAAGAAGGAATATAACTAGAATCAAGATCGCCAAGCTTCATAACCGTATTTCTGATGTTCGTAAAGATTTTATACACAAATTATCCACCAAAATAGTCAACGAAAACCAAGTGATTGTTTTGGAAGATTTAAATGTGTCGGGCATGGTTAAGAACCGCAAAGTGGCTAGAGTAATCAGCTTGCAAGGTTGGAGAGAATTCAGGACTTTGTGCGAAGCTAAGTCTGAAAAGTTTGGCAGAGAGTTCAAGGTGATTAGTCGATGGGAACCCACCAGCCAGGTCTGTTCGGACTGTGGTTTCAAGTGGGGTAAAATCGATTTATCTATTCGCTCAGTGCTCTGTTTGAATTGTGGTACCGAGCAGGATAGAGATGAAAATGCGGCTAGAAATATAGCTCAAGTCGGGATGGGGAATCGCCACGACTCTAAATGGAGTGCTGAGGGATTGTCAGACTATTTCGGTAGCAGAACCCGATGAAGCGTCAAGAATCACCGCGCCCTGACTGCCGGTGAGTATTTCAATGTTTTCCTACTTTTATTCACAAACTCTGAACATTAAATTAATCATCTTTTTATTACTAAATATTTAACCGGATGTACTCACCGCTACGCAATTCTCGGGTCAAACTCTCTGTAGGGCAAATCTTCTGGCACGAAGTCGGTCAAGGCCCGAATTTAGTATTTTTGCACGGTTCTTGGCACGACAGCAGTCAGTGGCTGAGGACGATCGAACATTTGACTCCCTACTACCACTGCTTCGCACCGGATTTGCTGGGGTTTGGCGACTCGGAACGCCCGAATCTTCATTATTCGATCGACTTGGAAGTAGAATGTCTCGCCCAATACCTCGATACTTTGAAGTTGCGACAGGTTTATTTAATCGCTCACTCTGTGGGCGGCTGGGTGGCCACCAGCTACGCTATCAAATATCCCGATCGAGTTCAGGGTTTGGTGTTGTTGGCCCCAGAAGGCGTCAAGGTTGGCAACCGGCGGGGGCGGTGGCAGACGGCTAGCTGGCTGATCGGTCAACCCCCGCTGGCTTTGTGGTTGCTACGATCGATCTATCCAATTGCTAAGTTGCTGGGTAGCCAAAAAAAGATTGACGGATTGCTAAAGTTCAGACAGCAGTTGATGGAGTCCCCAGTTGCCGTGCAGTTGCTGTTCGGGCGGCGGCGGGCTGAAATTACAGCGGAGTTAGTTGATGAGAATTTGCCTTTGCTGAAAGCGCCTGTTTTGCTGTTGCACGGTTCTGAAGATACTCCCGCAGCTTCGTCTCTGTGTCAATCCTATGCTGCTCTGGCTCCTAATGCCGAACTGCAATTGGTCAGTCCGGGGGAAAGCAATTTGCCGCAGGAAGTCCCGGATGTTGTTGCTAAATATATTCGGGAATTTGCTAGGTGAATTGGGAATTGGTCATTGGGAATTGGTCATTGGGAATTGGTCATTGGGAATTGATAAAATGACAACAGTCAACAGTCAACAGTCAACAGTCAACAGGCTAA
Organism: Microcoleus sp. T3_A4; assembly: GCF_036700465.1. Classification (NCBI taxonomy): domain Bacteria; kingdom Bacillati; phylum Cyanobacteriota; class Cyanophyceae; order Oscillatoriales; family Microcoleaceae; genus Microcoleus; species Microcoleus sp. T3_A4. Next base: position 194,987 of record NZ_JAUBOY010000002.1, read on the forward strand.
TTCCCCAAAAAATAGCCTCTGGTGCGTCAATTAAGCCTGCTGCTGTATCAGGAAAGGCTGCGGTGAGGTATTTTAAAAGCATAGTGCGATCGCCCCCCGTGACCGCAATTTTGCTATCAGGAAACAAACACCGCCAATCTTCAATAAAATCCCTAACTCCTGCCACCGTCGCATACACAACTCCGCTTTGAATTGCCCCAGCAGTGTCTTTTGCCCAGCGGTGCGGCAGATTTTGTGGTAAACTCATTAAAGGTAATGCAGCAGTTTTTTTACCTAGGGACGATAACTGCAAACCCAAACCTGGTAAGATTGCGCCCCCAACTAAATACCTATTGACATCAGCCCCAGTAAATGTTAAAGCTGTACCAGCATCTATAAGTAAAACTGGCCAACCCAATTGGTTGCCAGCGCCCAGTACAGCCAAAGCTCTGTCAATTCCCAGGGTAGGATAGAGTCCCCCGATCGGCAACTGGTCTAAAGTAATAATTCGGACATCAGGATAACTCTGCCAAATTGCTGTTTGCTGGGTAACTACTGAAGCCAATATTAGAGGCAGCCGCACTAAAGAAAGTGTGCGAGGATTAGAAAAAGCGGTAGTAGCAGGAAGACAAAGGAGAGTTTGAGAAGATATTTCCTCGATCGACCTCATTACTATTTGCACCAAATATTCTGCTTTTTCCTCCTCCGAGAGTCGGGAAACAGCATCAGTATTTAGATGCTGTGTATCCCATGTTTTCTCCAGGGTTTTGCCCACAAATAATCCCCAGTGCAGCCGGGAATTGCCGATCGCCAAAGCTATTTTAATCTGGGCTTTACCTGTCAATCCAGAAGTAATGTTGTCGGTGCTTGCTGGCGAACGGAAATTGTCGGGAATTGAATTTTCCATATTGATCGATCCGGCGCAAACATTGAACTAAAGATAGATTTTAGATTAATTTTATTCGCTTAAACGGGCGGTTAACTCTATTTGACATCTGACCAAGTTCCATGCCACGCGCCAATTAGTATTGTCGGCTGCAGAGGTCATACTTGCTAAATATAAATATTTGTAAAGCAAATAATTGCTTTGCTCAGGCGGCATCCTTTATAATGTCTTAAGATATTCCAAAAGTCCTGGTAGCTGCGATGGGGCTGTTGGCGGGGTAAACATAGGTTTAAAAAACCAGACTCAATCAAAATACTGTACAACTCCTGAGTAAATATGTCTTTAAAAATACAAGAACACGAAAACCCCTGGCAAAGAGTAACTTCGCGGTTGCCTGAATCGGAAAACTGGAGGCAGGAAGAAAGTCTTTCGCTGCCGGAAGTAGACCAACAAAAAGCCCTAATCGTGCAGATGCAGCAGCAAGTTCAGTTATCAAACTTGCTGAACCAAATTAATAACGAAATTCGCAGTACACTTGACATAGAAGAAATTTTGACATCGGCCTGCAGATTGCTGGGACAAGCATTACAGTGCAGTCGCGTGAGCATTTTAGTCAAAGAATCAAATACAGAAAAAACTTTAGTTACGCGCGGAGAGTACAACGCGGGGGACTATCCGATCCAACTGGGAATGAAAGTACCGATGACTGACAACCCGCATTTGGCTGCAGTCGTGTCTCAACAAGATTCCCTAGCAGTGACGAAGTTTCTCGATTTTCCGGGATTGAACCCACAAACCCGAAAAATTGCCGAAGCTTTGGAGATTAAGTCAATGCTGGCAGTAGCTACTCGCTATCAAGGTGAAGTGAATGGCATAATTGGCTTGCATCAGTGCGATCGCGAACGGGAATGGACTGATTGGGAAAGGCAGCTTTTAGAAGGGGTAGGATCGCAATTGGCGATCGCGATCAATCAAGCCAAACTCTATAGCAAAACCAGGCGCCAAGCCGAACGAGAATCGCTGCTAAGGCTGATCGGCAACCAAATTCGCAGTACCCTGGATCTGGAAACTATCCTGGAAACAGCGGTGAGGGAAGTCCGCCAAATGTTGCAGTGCGATCGAGTAATTATCTATCAGTTTCAAGACAACTGGCAAGGAAAAGTTGTTGTTGAAAACATGACGGTTCCTTGGCCTTCAATTTTAGGAGATATGGGGGCTGATAAGTGTTTCCGGGGAGATTACGCCGATCTTTACCAGCAAGGGCGAGTCAAAGCAATTAATGATATTTTTAATGCTGGTTTAGAGCCTTGTCATGTCGATTTCTTAAATAGTTTGCAGGTTAAAGCTAATCTGATCGTGCCAATTGTTACATCCAGAACTGAAGAAAATACCCCCGACACAGCCGGAAGCTATAATCCTAAATTTCCCGGTAGGCTGTGGGGTTTGCTGATTGCTCACGAGTGCCGGGATACCCGCAATTGGCAGCGGCAAGAAATGGAGTTGCTCTCCCAGATAGCCAACCAAATGGCGATCGCCATTCAGCAAGCAGAACTTTACAGCCAAGTCCAAGATGCTGCGGTAAAATCTCAAGCTCAAACCCAGCAGTTGCAGGCTGCATTAGAAGAATTGCGATCGGCACAGCAGCAATTGATTCAAAGCGAAAAAATGTCAGGTTTGGGTCAAATGGTAGCGGGAATTGCTCACGAAATTAACAACGCCAACAATTTCATCCACGCTAACTTGTTTCATGCTCAAGAATATTTTAAAGCCTTGAACGAAGCTCTAGAACAGGCCGGAAATGCCTGCCCGGAAGCAGCGGAAGCAATTGTCAGAATCAATGAAGAACTAGAACTCGATTACATTCGAGAAGACTTTGGTAAACTGCTCAATTCAATGCGGGAAGGCAGCGGGAGGATTCGCTCGATCGTGATGACGCTGCGAAATTTTTCTCGTTTAGACCACGCTGAATTAAAACCAGTAGATTTGAATGAAGGTTTAGAAAGCAGTTTCTTGATGCTGCAAAATAAGCTAAAAACCCATATCAAAATAGACAAGCAATACGGCACTTTGCCGCCCGTCCAATGTCATGCCAGTCAAATTAACCAAGTATTTTATAATTTGATTGACAATGCTTTAGATGCGCTCCAGTCAACGAGCAAACCGAGGCAATTAACCATCCGCAGTTGGCAAAGCGAGCCGGACTGGGTAACAATCTCTGTCCGCGACACGGGAACTGGCATTCCTGTTGAAATTCAAGACAAGATTTTTGACCCATTTTTTACTACTAAACCTGTGGGTAAAGGTACGGGTTTAGGACTTTCAGTGTGCTATCAGGTAATTGTTCAAGCTCACGGCGGCAAGCTGAGTTGCATCAGTCAGGTTGGCGAAGGAACTGAGTTTATTGTAGAGTTGCCCCTGACAAATCAGAGGAGGATAAGTGCATAATTCCTGCTTTAGTCAGATTAACCGTGTTTTGTCACTCTGGCAGTAGTAGAGAACCCATTTGACATCTTGAGGGCGATCGTAAATCACATTACGGATCACCAATAAACTTGGTTTTTTAGCGATGCCTACGGCCAGCTTCGCTAACGCATTTTTAAGGGAATCACATTTAACTTACACCCGAACCTCAATTTTCACAAATTCCCAACTGGGTGATGCTTAGACATATAAAACTCTAAGTATTTTTACTCATGATTGTCTCTCCTGATGCACTTTTGTCCGCTGAAGCAGTGAACGCTGCCTCTTGGGGGGGCCGGAATGTGGGATTTCAGCTCTCCTCTACAGATGTGGAAAACCCGCTTTTTATAGGTCTGAAAAAAAGATCGCAATTTTTCCGGATAAAACTTATTGATGATGAAAGTTAAACATACCTAAGTAAATATGTGTAAATAGGTGTAATTATTTACACTCAACCTTCGATCAGGGGCAATAATACCTTCAGATGCTTATTGGGCAAGCATTTTTACTTGATTTACCTACACGTATGAGGAAATGTTTCTTGCAGTAACAGATCGCTACAAGAAAGCCCAACCTCTGGTTTTCAGTGACTTCTAATCCTTAATTACTCATCATCAAAGGAGAAGCTATGGCTACTTCATTCACTGGTTCTTTGGGTACAACCACTAATTACAGCAGCATCAGTGACCTAATTACACAATGGCCTACTGCCGCCAAGAATCAAGGCATCCAACTGTCTGGGATAGCTTTTGATGGCTTTGAAACGAACTACACTAGCCCTGAACCCATCGCCAACCTCACGTTAGCAACGAACGAAACCCCTAAAAGCGGGTTGAGCTACGGCGCTCCGGCTGGTATTGGTGTCCTAGGCTCTTATAGTGGTTGGTTTACCGACCCCACTAAAAGTCGGGCGGAAATCAACTATGACCCCAACACCAATCTATCTCAGACGCTGAAGGTGAAATGGGCAGATAACAAAGACATCACTAGCGCCACGATCGGCCTCAGTGGATTATTTCCCAAATCAAGTTCTACTACAGCCGACGATCAAGGCGATGAAGTTGGTTCGCTGCAACTCTTTAAGGATGGGGCGCGGGTATCGGCCAGCAATTTTACGATCACTCGCCTCAGCGCTCCTGGCACTCCAAAACCGCTCGGTGTGTCTTCAGATGGAGTTACTTTCACTGGCGATCGTACCGATGGCAATTTCACATTCCAGATAGTAGGAGACTCTCTCACCGGCATTACTTTTGACGAACTGCGGTTCTCCGCCACAGCCTACGCGAACCCCACCGCTGCCTACCTCGCTGCCTCCACTAAAACCGATAGTTCCGACTACCTAGTGCGGAGTATTCAATATCAAGGCTTTGATGTGACGCCAACGCCGACGCCGACGCCAACTCCGACGCCGACGCCGACATCTCCAAGTCTCTTCCAGTTCGCCCAACCAAATTACACGGTGGCTGAAGGCGGCGTGGCTACGATTAACGTTACTCGCACCGGTGGCACGGCGGCTGCATCGATTAGCTACACTACTCTTGACGGTTCGGCAAGTTCAGCAGGCACAGCAGCAGATTACACTTCGGCGGCGGGGGTGTTGAATTTTGCTGCGGGGCAAACAACCGCTAGTTTCACCGTGCCGGCTTTGACTGATTTGAATGTGGAATCGCCGGAAACGGTGAATTTGGTGCTCTTCGGTGGCAATGTCGGCAGTAGTCCGTCAATTTTGACGATTAGTGATGTGCCGCCAACTCCGGGGACAACTCCGACGCCGACGGCGACAACTCCAAGTATCTTCCAGTTCCAGCAACCAAATTACACGGTGGCTGAAGGTGGGGTGGCGACGATTAACGTTACTCGTACTGGTGGCACGGATGCTGCATCGATTAACTACTCTACTCTTGACGGTTCGGCAAGTTCAGCAGGCACAGCAGCGGATTACACTAGCGCGACAGGGGTGTTGAATTTTGCTGCGGGGCAAACAACCGCTAGTTTCACCGTGACGGCTTTGACTGATTTGAATGTGGAATCATCGCCGGAAACGGTGAATTTGGTGCTCTTCGGTGGCAATGTCGGCAGTAGTCCGTCAATTTTGACGATTAGTGATGTGCCGCCAACTGGGACAACGGTAACTCCGACCCCAACTCCGACCTCTCCAAGTATCTTCCAGTTCCAGCAACCAAATTACACGGTGGCTGAAGGCGGCGTGGCGACGATTAACGTTACTCGCACCGGTGGCACGGCGGCTGGATCGATTAACTACCAGACTCTTGACGGTTCGGCAAGTTCAGCAGGCACTGCCGGCGATTACACTCCGGCGACAGGGGTGTTGAATTTTGCTGCGGGGCAAACTACCGCTAGTTTCACCGTGACGGCTTTGACTGATTTGAATGTGGAATCATCGCCGGAAACGGTGAATTTGGTGCTCTTCGGTGGCAATGTCGGCAGTGGTCCGTCAATTTTGACGATTAATGATGTGCCGCCAACTGGGACAACGGTAACTCCGACGCCCACTCCAGCAACATCAACAGCAAGCCAGTTTGTTTTTAGTGCGGCTACTTTCACCACTCCGGAATCATCTGGCTTTGCTACGGTGACAGTCAATCGCATCGGCCCCACTACGGCTGCCGGAACCATTAGCTACAGTACTCTTGACGGCAGCGCCCTATCAACTGGAGGAACTGCGGCTGATTATGCGTCTACTGCTGGTGTACTCACCTTTGGCCCTGGGGTAACTTCCACGACGTTCAACATCTTTGTCAATGCTGATACTGTGCCTGAAATGACTGAGAGTGTTAACCTATATCTCAACAACGGTCCCGTCGGCACTCCGTCAACAGCAAGACTAGACATTATTGACGGTAGCAGCAGTGCATCTGGCAATGTCTTCCAGTATAGTGCGTCTAATTACGGCTCGATCGGCGCTCAGGGGGGCGGCACAACGGTTACAGTTACCCGCTCAAGCGGCTTAGGTGCAGCATCGATTGATTATATTATTCTGGCGGGGACTCCAGGCGCCGGCCCTGCACCTGTATATGGTACCGACTACCTGCTTAACCCGGGCGGCGCCACTGGTGGCACGTTGTCCTTCGCCGACGGCCAACTCAGCCAAACCTTTGCTCTTCAAGACAACCCATTTAGTACCAATAATGGGATTGTGCGCTTAGGTCTTGCTAACCCCACTGCGGGCTACAGTTTCGGCAGTACAGCGGCAACAAGTATCACTCTCATCTAAGGCTATTAGTAGGGCGAGCAATCCTTGCTCTACTAATATGTCCGGCACGTAGTTAAATGCTTTTTATCAGTCTGGCTCCTCACTACAGCTTTTTTCAAAAAAGTGAGGTAGGCGGGTAAAATCTTCGCTAGGTTAAGTGCAGCGAGCATTGTCGGTGATTATTCAATTACTGACTTTCGTTTGGCTAGTACGATCGACAATAACAAAGTTAGCAATGTCAGGCAAGATGGGATTCGGTTGCCAGGTGGCCATACCGATATTGAGAACAACGATATCACCAACGCTACTATTGGTGGTGGTCTCAACAGAGGTGGTATCGGGTTACAGGATTCCAGCTTGTTTGGTTGTTCAGGGCCGACAACAATCAGGGCGGTTTCATTCTCACGAAAATCGCAATTTTGACTCTGTAGGGGTAGTGCCCCGTGCCTACCCCCACGAGCCTACCCCCCCACAGACGATTTCACAGGCGTTTTAGACATGGGGGCAGCCACGGGGGGCTGCCCCTATAAGAGAATGAAACACCCCTGCCCAAGATGGGGAATCAAACCAAGATGGCAATTTCACAGTCGGTATATTTGGGGCAGTTTCTAGTTCCCACCACTCCTGCAATCCCTGTTGCCCGTGTCCTAATTGCCCACCAAAATTAGTTTTATCAAAGGAAGTTTCAGACATAGCTTTACATCAATAAGTAGATTTTTGATTACGGATTGGAAATTTTTTTCTTCTATCATTATCCCCAAATCCCCGACTTTTTAAAGAAATCTGGAATAAGAGAACGCGATCGCATTTGACGTTTGATAAGGTTGACTTAAATGCCGAGTTATTGTCCCTAATCCAAATCGCCGCGCGATCGAGAATCGCATTTGAGTGATATTCTTCTAAAGTGGCGATCGCCCAACCGATTGAACTCATTTTTATTACCACAGAGATAAGTTTATTGTCAACTGTTTATAGATCCAAAATTGATTTTATTGAATTTTCCTTCTTCCTCAAATCCGTTAAATCCCGATTCAGTGCGCGTTGCCGAACTGCCTTATGCCATAACTTTTGGGATACTTAACAGCCTCATAAGAAAATTTATAAAGATTTACAAAAAAAACGTGTCAGAATGAAGACAATAAGGTAATGGGTAACAGACAAGGAGGCACTGATGGTAGCGCTGACTGAACGAGTCCAACGCAGATTGACGGTGGAAAAAGTCGAAATTGCCTCTGATACAACGGCAATTCGATGCCTGGACTGGGATAGAGACCGCTTTGACATCGAATTCGGACTCAAAAACGGTACAACTTACAACTCATTCATCATTCGCGGTGAAAAAACAGCCCTCGTCGATACCTCGCACGAGAAGTTTCGCCAGCAATACATGGAAACTCTGACGGGCGAAATTGACCCCAAAGAGATTGACTATTTAATTATCAGCCACACCGAACCAGACCACAGCGGTTTAGTCAAAGACGTGCTGGCGTTGGCACCCCAAGCAATTGTCGTGGGGGCAAAAGTAGCAATTCAATTTTTAGAAAACCTTGTACACCAACCATTTGAGCGATTGGTAGTCAAAAACGGGGACAAACTAGATTTAGGAAACGGCCACATTATCGAATTTGTATCGGCGCCGAACTTGCACTGGCCCGATACTATTTTCAGCTACGACAGCAAAACTCAAGTGCTGTTTACCTGCGACGCTTTCGGGATGCACTACTGTTCCGACAGCACCTTCGATGACGATTTAGCAGCAGTTGAGGAAGATTACCACTTTTATTATGAGTGTTTGATGGCTCCCAATGCTCGATCGGTACTCGCTGCGATGAAGCGGATGGCAGAGTTGGGAGAAATCAGTACAGTTGCGACCGGTCACGGCCCCTTGCTGCGACACAACGTAGTTGAACTCACCGGGCGCTACAAAAAGTGGAGCCAAGCGCAAGCTAAGGCAGAAACCACTGTAGCGGTATTTTACACTTCCGATTACGGATTTAGCGATCGACTCAGCCAAGCGATCGCCCACGGTATCACCAAAACCGGTGTCGCTGTGGAAATGATGGATTTGAGAATCGCCGACTTGCAAGAAGTCCGCGAACTTGTTGGTACCGCCGCCGGTATCGTGATTTGTTCGCCGCCGAGTAGTGGTACGGCTGCTGCGAATGCCGAAGCTGCTATCAACACAATTTTAGTTGCGGCTAACAACAAACAATCTTTCGGTTTGTGCGAATCCGGCGGTGGCGATGACGCATCGATTTACCCGCTGCGAAACAAGTTCAAAGAGTTGGGTTTAAAAGAAGCATTTCCCAACATTTTAATTAAAGAATCACCGACAGAAGCTAGTTATCAACTTTGCGACGAAGCAGGCACCGACTTGGGACAGTGGCTGACGCGGGACAAGGCTGTCAAACAGATGAAATCCCTCGACAGCGACCTCGATAAAGCTTTGGGACGAATCAGCGGCGGACTGTACATCATCACCGCCCAAAAAGGCGATGTTAGCGGTGCGATGCTGGCTTCTTGGGTAACTCAAGCTAGCTTTAAACCGCTAGGTTTAACAATAGCAGTTGCGAAGGATCGGGCTATCGAATCGATGATGCACGCGGGAGATAAATTTGTTCTCAACGTGCTCGAAGAAGGCAATTATCAAACTTTGATGAGGCACTTTTTAAAGCGTTTTGCTCCTGGTGCCGATCGATTTGCCGGAGTTAAAACTCAACCAGCAACCAACGGTTCTCCGATTTTGACAGATGCTTTGGCGTACATGGAATGCGAAGTAGTCAGCCGGATGGAACTTTCGGATCATCATATCGTATATGCGATCGTCGATAGCGGCCGCGTCTCCAATCCAGATGCACTGCCTGCTGTTCACCACCGAAAAGTCGGAAATCACTATTAGGAAGTCAGTTGACTGTTGTCAGTTGACTGTTGTCAGTTGTCAGAAGCAAGAGGGAAATCCAACGATATATTGATCGACTGTCTGAGTCAACACACCCCCAACATATTAGTAAGGTGCGTCAGCCGATGTTTTATTCGACTTCATCATCGACTATCTACTGACGCACCCTACAATTACAGTCCAGGACACAACTGGCTAGCCAAAAACTCTCAACTTTGGGTGCTTGTGGCGCACCTTACCAGGTTCAGGGTGTTGGGTGCGCCACAAGCAGCAAACCGGGCAAACCGTTGTCATTTAGACTCCATTTTAATAGGGGAATTGCCAATGCCTGCCAATCTTTTAGAAGACCGAGATTACACAATTATTATTGCCAGAAGCGATGCCAGCAGAGACCCTCACCATCCTTGGTACGAGGATTGGGTAGAAGCACAGGCATCTCTGATCGACTTAGCAAAAAAATGTCAGGAATTTGACAGCGACGGCATCACCCTTTACGAAGCTTCTACTCCTATGTGGAAGTATAAAAATTCAAATGTTGCCCGGTTAGCTCAAATTTTGCAGCGACAAAATACGGAACCGGATTCAGAAAACCCGACTGCAATTAATTTGGAAGAAGCTCTGAAAGCAACTTTTAGTGATTATTTCGCAAGCAAACCAAATGCCAAAGGGAAGAACGGAGCAATAATTGTTGCAGTCCTAGATCAAAAACCAGAAAATACTGCTGCTGTTGCCGAAATTCTTGTAAGTGCGGCCAATACCATAGATAAAGATGAAGAAATTGGAGTGAGCTTTATCCAAATTGGGGATGATTTGACAACCAGGGAATTTCTGATTGACCTGGATACCAATTTACAGGGTCGAGGTGCAAGGTTTGACATTGTAGATACCAAGTTTTGGCACGAAATCAAAAGAAGTTCTGTAGTTCAGTTTCTCATAGGTGCAATTAATGACTAACACTTTGACTCCTAGACTCGCATCCGATGCCAAACCCCGCGACGTGCAGTTTATCCCGATCGCACTCGATACTTTTATTGTGCGATCGCGCACTTGGGACAGACTCAAATTTGAAGTCGAGTATTCGCTGCAAAAGGGTACGACAGCAAATAGCTATATTATTCAAGCTGACAAAACTGCTTTGTTCGACCCGCCGGGGGAATCTTTTACTCAAAATTACCTGGAATTTTTGCAGCAACGGGTGGACTTGACAAAGCTGGATTACATAATTTTGGGACATTTCAATGCTAACAGAGCAACTACGATTAAAGCTCTGTTAGAATTAGCTCCTGAAGTAGCTTTGGTTTGCACGAATCCCGCCGCAATTAGTTTACGAGCCGCTTTCCCCGACCAAGAATTAAACATTATGATCGTTCGGGGAGAAGAAACTCTCAACTTAGGAAAAGGTCATGCCTTAAAATTCATCGCGACTCCGACTCCTCGCTGGCCTGATGAACTTTGCACCTACGATCCGCACACTCGAATCCTGTTCACTGACAAACTATTTGGAGCTCACGTTTGCGGCGACCAAGTATTCGATGAAGGGTGGAGCGTTTACAGCGAAGATCGGCGCTATTATTACGATTCCCTGCACGCATCTCAGGCAAAACAAGTGCTGACGGCAATGGATAAATTCGCCGATTTACCAGCAGCATTTTATGCTCCCGGTCACGGCCCGATCGTCCGTTACGGCCTTAATGAACTGAGCAATTTGTATCGGGAATGGAGCCAGCAACAAAATTCAAAAGACTTGACAGTTGCTTTGATTTATGCTTCTGCTTACGGAAATACGGCTACTTTAGCGCAGGCGATCGCCAAAGGAATTACGAAAGCCGGCGTTGCGGTGGAAAGTATTAACTGCGAATTTGCCGAACCGGGAGAAATTCAAGAGGCGATCGAAAAATGCGCGGGATTTATCATCGGAACTCCCACGCTAGCAGGACACGCTCCGACGCAAATTCAAACTGCTTTGGGAATTGTTTTATCTACCGCAACTAAGAGCAAATTAGCGGGGGTGTTCGGTTCTTTTGGCTGGAGTGGAGAGGCGATCGACTTAGTGGAAAATAAGCTGAAAGATGCTGGGTATCGAATTGGATTTGAGCCGATTCGAGCTAAATTTAAGCCGACGGCGGCCACAATTCACGAGTGCAAAGAAGCGGGAACGGATTTTGCTCAAGCTTTGATTCGATCGCAAAAATTGCGGGCACCGAAACCGCAGTTAGCAGCAGGGAGCGATCGCACTGAACAAGCAGTAGGGAGATTGGTTGGTTCGCTGTGTGTACTCTCGGCGAAGCGGGGGGATGTTAGCAGTGCGATGCTGGCTTCGTGGGTGTCGCAAGCAACGTTTAATCCCCCCGGTGTGACGATTGCGGTGGCGAAAGATCGATCGATCGAAGCTTTGATGTACGCCGGAGATAAATTTGTGCTGAATATCTTAGCCGAAGGGCGACAGTTGCGGAAGTATTTCATGAAAAACTTTGCTCCCGGAGAAGACAGATTTGCCGGAGTCGAAACAATGGAAGCTAGCAACGGCTGTCCGGTTTTGACTGATGCTTTAGCTTATCTGGAATGCGAGGTAATAAGTCGGATGGAATGCGGCGATCACTGGGTAGTTTATGCAGCGATTGAAAACGGTCATTTGCTGCAAAATGATGGGGTGACAGCGGTGCACTACCGGAAATCTGGGAGTCATTATTAAGGGGAAGTAATCTTGATAAATCCTCGCTTTTCCACAAGTCCGCCGGGGGTTTAAACCCCTGCCGGACTCGGGGAAAGCGCGTGTTTCATAATATATAAAACTCCCTTACTTTTCTTTTATTTCCTGTTCCGGCCACAGATAAATAGCGCCAGAAATCAAAGTTAGAGCCACAGAAACCCAAAAAGCAATTACTGCGGGAAAATTCCACGCTTCAGACAGAGGAGCAATTAAAAGCGCGATCGCCACAATCTGACTCACCGTCTTCAACTTCCCCCAAATATTAGCACCCGAAATCGTAGTTTTATTAACACGCCACCCCGCAATTGTCAACTCCCGACCCAAAATTAAAAACACTGCCCAAGCCGGCACTTTCCCCAACTCAATCAACACTAAAAGCGGGGCGAGAACCAACAATTTATCCACCAAAGGATCGAGAAACTTACCCAAATCGGTAATTTGATTTAGTTTTCTAGCCAAATAGCCGTCCAGCCAATCAGTAGCCGCAGCTACCACAAAAATTGCGGTGCAAATCCAGCGGCTTTGCGCGCTTGGGTCGTACAAACCGTAGAGCAGAAAAGGTACTCCCAGTAAGCGAGAAAAAGTAATCAAATTAGGCAAATTCATAAGAGATAGGACTAAGGCCAACTGGCACATTAAACAAAGGTATGTAGTTGCGCTTTAGCGCTCTTAGCTTAGGAAAGAGGGCCCAAGCACAACTACATACCTAAAATTTAACCCTATTTGTGACAGTTGGCCTTAGTCCTAATAGAAAGAAGTTTGGCAACGAAGTAGTGTAAGGGATTGAACGGATGTAATATCAAATCCGTTAGCATCGGAATAGTAAATTCGAGTTCACTGTTGACTGTTGACTGTTCACGACGTTCACGGCGTCAACAGTCACCAGTCAACCGTCAACATCATGTATGAGTGTAACCGGAAATGATATAACCTATCTCAGGAAGAAGTCAGAAGTCGATCGCACAATTCATTAACTTTCGATCCAGTTCTATGATATAATCTCGACCGTAAGATTGATTTTCTAATCCTTGTACCAGATTTTCTGGCAGGTCTTGGGCAATTTCACTGCTACAGGAACCAGCAGCTAAAGCAATAGTTGCTACTGTATCGACATCTCCCGAAAAGGCAATGCAATCTTGGAGCAGTTTGCTCATACTATCATTTCGCATGACGGCAGTAATAGCTGCTCTAACACAGACCAAACCTTTAACGCTGACTTCTCCTTGCCAAGGTATCGACCACTCACCAGCGACGTGCCTTTCTAGAAAATTTCCCAAATTTTTCTTTAAACCTAGCTGATAAATAAAGTAATGGGACATCAAAGCTGCTGCTATAGCTGCATTAATGCCATCAGGACTGTTGTGAGTAATGGCAGCTTGAATGGTAGCATTTTCGATGACTTTTTCAATAGTAGGAAAAATGCCAATCGGCCCGGCTCGCATCGCCGATCCGCTTTTATCGCTAGCGGAGTGAATTTTTTCTAAGAATTCTTTTCCGTCTTGAACTTGTAGCAAAAAATTGTAAAATTTACCAGCATAACCAAATCGCCGATCGCGCTGAAAAGCTGCAACAAATTTGCTGGCTAAAAGTTCCGGTGTCCAAGGTTCTCGGCTGACGATAGCTTCTGCGACGGCTAAACTCATCTGCGTATCGTCTGTGTAACATCCAGGCTGGATGTCGTGGCGGGGATGCTTGATGTAACCGTTGAGATTGTTGTACAATTCGATCGTCTGCTGGTCAACAAATTCAAAACCAGCACCGTAAGCGTCACCAATCGCTAATTCTATTAACATATATTTAATCCGTTTCCTACTATTTCATCCCCTATTTTTCCTAAAATTTAAAATCCAAAAACCCCCCAAAACAGCAAGTCTATTAACACGCACCGTTTTTACTTAAGACAACCAAAATTGTTTTGCAAATCAGAGTGATGTCGTAGACAACAGACCACTTGCCCTGATAGTCGAGATCCATGCGGACAATCTCGTCAAAGTCTTTAACTCTAGACCGTCCGTTGACTTGCCACTCCCCAGTCAGACCGGGTTTGACATTTAAACGCTGCCAGTGGAACTCGTCATAGGCAGCAACTTCATCGGGAGTTGGCGGTCGAGTTCCCACTAAACTCATGTCGCCAACTAACACATTCCAGAATTGAGGCAACTCATCCAAACTCGTGCTCCGCAAGAAGCGGCCGACGCGGGTAATTCGCGGGTCATTTTCATTCTTAAAAATGTGACCCTTGGCTTGGTTGCTAACTAAATGTTTGAGATTTTCTGCACCCACAACCATAGATCGAAATTTCCATATTCTGAAATGTCGCCCTTGGAAGCTGCAGCGGACTTGACTGTACAGCAGCGGGCCCGGATTGTCCAACAGCATCGCCACAGCCACCGGCACCGCCACCACAGCAGCAATTGCCAGTCCCAGCAGCGCACCCAAAATATCGATCGCCCGCTTCACCTTGCTCGTTACGGATCGGTGATGCTGTTGTTTTGATACACAAACTTTGTAAGTAGACTCTTGAAAAAATAAGGACAGCATTTCTGATAATGATGATTTCGACGAGGCATCCATCGGAACTTTCATATGATTTCTCTCAACTTTAACGATCTCTTACGTCCATCTTATTAGCCATCCCAAATCTGCAGAACCTGAAGAGCTGAGCTTTGCACAATCTTTAAAAAGCCATCACACTTTTATAAAGTTTCTATGTACTTTTTCTAAAAACGTATAATTTTTATGTAAAATTACGTAAATTTACATAAAAAAGTTAGTCCAGTCCCCAAAAAAACCTGGTTTCAGCTAGGACTCTTCCCGGAAGACAGGGAGGATTCTACTGAGAAACCGGGTTTTTTGCCGTTTAGCGATAAATATCGGTGCGAACATCCCAAGCAAGTGTTAGCGGCTCTAACAATTTTTGTTGGCTGCTAGAGGCGAGTTTGCCTAAATATTCACGAACAACAAAGGCGTGTTCGAGATTCAAACGATAACCCCGTGAGACCTCTTCAAAGAAAAGCGGCTCAGCCAAAATTTCTTCCCAATCAGGATTTTGCCTCGACTCCTCGGCCAACAGCATGAAATCTTCCTCCGCAGGCACAAGTCCCGCCGGCAAATTTCCTTCCAAAATCCGCAAAATTCGGGGTTCGCAGGTGCGGGTATTTACGCCTTGGCGTTCCAACAACTGCAAAATTTCCTGAAAGCTCAGAGTTTCCTCACCCAAAACCTGCATTAATTCCCACAGCAGAAAAAAGTCGCTGTACTGCTGCTGCGACACATCCAAAATGTGAGGATAGAGCGCCAAACTCGCCAACCCGCAGGCAACTCGACCAAATTTTTGGGGAAAATTTGTACTTTGAGATACAGAATTTAATGCAGAATTGTCAATCTCAAAAATATCTCGATCGCCCTGCAATTCCTGGTCTTGAACCACGATCGCATTCGGCAACTTCTGCCGCAACCAGCGGGCGATCGCAGGCCAAGCACCCATACCCCCGGCACAAATCGCCTGATTAATTCCCGCCGGCGACATTCCCGCGCGGCTGAGCAAAGCATTCAATTCACGGTTCAACTGCTGCACAAAAGGCACTAAAACCAGACTTTCCAAATCTTTGCGCTTCACATCCCAATGCTGCTGACCAATATCCAAAGCAAAACTTTTTTGATGTTGCAAAATAACTTTTATTTGCCTTGCCGCTTCTAACAATTGCAGACCAAAAGCAGAACCTTGTAACCGCTGCTGCAATTGATAGCGGCTCGGCAAATCAGGATGGCCAGGACGTGGCAAATCGATCGACATTCCCCAAGTTTCATTTTTAGCCAACAACTGACAGATAATATCCTGATCGAAAGCATCGCCCGCAAAACCAAAACTGTGGCAAGTAAAATCAGCACGAGTTAAATCTTGAAGATTGGACGGCAACTCAACTAAAGCTAATTCCACCGTCGCCGCCCCCGCATTCAAAATCAAAGTTCCCCCGCTAAAAGACGAAGCATTCACAGTCAGCGGTGCAGCTTCTTCAGTGCCCTTAGCAGAATCCACGGCTGACGACTCGACTTCCATGCCATTTTTCACAGGACTTACAGCCGCAAGCAAAGTGGCGATCGCATCTTCCACCACAAAAATTTGCGAACCAGAAGCCACCAGAGACGCGCCCAAAACCGCCTCCCGCAGATTAAACATATAAACATCCGACCAGCCGGCCGGAGTCCCCAAAATTACACCCTGCAAGTCTAAAAGCGCCGCATCAAGAGTTTCTGGCGTTAGTCCCGAAGCCCTACAAATTAAATTGGAAACTGGCAATCCTGCAAAATTCGCCCTCGGCATTGCAGAATCCAAAATTTCCTCGGATTCGGCAAATTTTTGCCCCTGCTTCCTCGGATTCAAAGTAGCCAGCAGCGCCCGCACAGCTTGCAGCGGCAAGGCGATCGAAAAAGCCTGCAAGGGCGACCACTGCAACAGCGGTTCGTACATCCCAGCAGCCTCCCGCTGATAAGGAATGCCCACCTTTAAAGGCAATTTAAAATTTTCCAGTAAAAATTCTCCTGCAGCCAAAGCCTGGGGTCGGAATCCCACCGACTTGACTGTCACCTCTGACCCTGGGCTGCCTGGGGCTGTTTCCGCCAGCACCGCAGCCGAGGGAATCCGAAAGCTGGGGTCTGTTGGGGAAGCCTCAGCCTGCGATGCTTCCCAGTAAATTGGGTGCAACTGGCCGCTGGTGCGATCGAGCAAAGCCGCAGACAGGCCGCTGGAACCGAAATCAATGCCCAAATACCAGCTAGAATTCCGGCGTTCTGGGGATGGGGCGATCGCACCTGCTGCAGAATGCCCAGCCGAGTCTTGCTGCTGTGTTCCGGCAAACTCGCTAAAATCAGTTTTCCCCTCAACAACTGCTGCTTTACTCTCTGTCGAAATTAGGTTTTTTTTTTGACTTTCTGGAGGACTCGATCGCAGTTCGTTAGTTTCGGCAGTTTCTGGAGGGGGAGAATCAGTCAAAGGTCGATCGGTCTCGGTTAAACTAGCCAAAATCTCGTCTAGCGTCAAATTCGAGTCCTCTTCCTCCGCAAACAAATCATCCTCAAGTTCGTTTTCCAAAACAAAAGGTTCATCATCAGAGGAGAGTTCCAACACATCGGAGAACAAATCCTCCAGCGTGCCGAGTTCTTCCTCTGCCGCCTCCGCAAAGGGATTGTTTGCAATGCCTTCGGGGGAACTCGCCGATAAATCCAAGCTGTTAGCGGCTGAGAAATTTGATCGCCCGAAGCTAGTATTTTCCAATCCCTCCAGATTGTAGAGGTCTGCCTCCAAAAGTTCCAGAGTATTGTTGTCCAAATTAAGAGCTCGATCGAGGTCATCTTCTAATGCCTCGACCGGCAGCAAATCCTCGTCCGGCGAAGCTTGGATGTACCCATCATCGAGCCGCTGCGAGGATGAGTCAAACTCGCCAGTTTGAACGTCACCGGCACTTGGCACAGCGGGGGTAGCACTGGGTCGGTGAGGGCTAATTTCTCCAGGCGTTCTCAACGGCAAAGCTGGTGATTGAGGGAGTGTAGCGCCGAACTGCTCGCCTTGGTTTTGACCCGTTTCTAGATTTTCTCGATCGTCCCCGTCAAGTTGCACCTCAGCGGTTGAGGGTGGTGCTTCTGAAACTTGAGGTACTGTTGCCACTTGCGGTTCAAATAAATCTGCACTATCTAAAGTTAGAGACTCTACAGAATTCCCCATTACAAAGTCTGAATCTTCATCTACTAAAGTCTCTTCCAGAGATTCGCCTTCATCCAGCAGATTTACAAACAAATCTTCGGTCATTTTTAGCGATTCGGCAGTTTCCTTATCCGTCGCAGCTTGATATTCTACACCTTCACTTTTGGTCTCAATTACATTATTTTCTACCGGGAAAGTTTCGATTTCTAATTCTACTTCAGGAACCGCTTCTCCCGCAAACAAACTTGCATACAAATCCTCAATCTCTTCTTCGGTTTCTGTTAGCCTATTCTCCGATTCACCGCCAGTAAACCGAGTTGCATTTCGAGATATTTCGGCGGTAGAACCCAACAAATTATCTTCCAACTTCGGGAGCAAACCTGGGGCTTGAATGCGGTCGCGATCGCGCCTCAACTGTCTGAATTGCGGAGAAATTTCTGTACCGGCGTAGGGAAATCTGTCTTGTTCTCCGAATTCACCGGTGCGAATTTCCTGCACCGAGTCTCCCGTCTGACTCTCTGCGGCTGAGTGCTCGATCGCAGTATTTGAAGGGGCTGGAGCGACAGGAGATTGATCGGCTGCTGTTGGGGTGACGGTTTCGAGATTATTTGCTAAATCGATCGGCTGTTGAACGTAGGATGAAGCTTCTCGCCCCAACTGTGCAGCTAAGTGGTTGACCAAAGCCGCGAACATCGCCTCGCTCTGCTGGCTCAAACCGTACATATTTTCGAGTTCTTGTGTCAAGGAAGCTTGATAGCTTTGCAGATTTGCTTGCAAAGCCTCGAACACGATAGCCATCCTAGAATCGAGACTCATCAGCAGACTGTCAGCATGAGATTGGAAAAGTTGCATTTGCTCCAACCTCTGACCCGGCGTCAGCAGCGGGTGTTCTTCTGAGGTTTGTCGGTTAAGTGTTACGTCAATAGCCGATTGTTCATCAGGCGCACTGCCCAAAGAGTATGGTGCTGAGATGCTTTGCAATAACTGATTTTCTAGGGAACTTAGAATTTGGGAGAAATCGCTAGTCAAGGTCTCTTCCAAGCGAGCAGTCAGTACCTGCAAGAATTCAGCAATGATTTGCTGTTGGTTGGCTTGTTGTTGAGCTAGGGATTGTTGCTGCTGCCGTTTTGCTTCTAGCTGTTTGATTTCTTGAATTAGAGCTTGCTGCTCTTGCCGCAGAGCTTCTATGTCTTCTTGGAGCGGCCCTGTCAGGTTGGAACGCAGGTTGCTGATTTCTCCGGTTACGGCAAGCATGATTTGCTCTGCTGCTGAGGGGCCAGGGGCGGGCAGAGGCACTTTGGGTACTGGAACTGGTTGCGGGCGGACATTTGGGCGGGCGGGGGCCTTTGGGGCCGTTAGCTTTGAGTCTGAGGAAACCAGATAAGCGCGAACTCGCTCTAAAAGTTGGCGCTGGTGGACAGTATCAAGAGAACCCGTCCAAGGCAAGCGGGGTGCGGGCTTGCTGAGTACCTCGTCTATCTCAGCAATCAGTGCTTGAATTTTGTACTTCTGAGAATTCAAGGGCGGAACCTCTGGGAATGCGGCTTGGGAGAAACTTTACCGACAAAAGACTGAAGTCAGGCGGCAGCGATGCCAATAGATAGAATAATCTGAATGCGAGTCCGTCAATAATTTACTAATATTTTCTGACAACTGTTAATTAACCTTTTGCCTTCGGAGCGCTTCTATTGCCTATGATAGGTTAGTCGGTACTTCCGCACCAAATGCCCGCTTCTATCAATTCCAAGTGCTTTCAAATTCTGCGACTCAGGGGCGAGTTTCCCTGCCGGGAGGCTGATTCCTGCTCGGAATAGCTGCGAGCCCGACGAACTTTTGCCTTCACCTGCTTGAACGGCGGGTCGCACACTGTCACCGCGAGTTTCATTAGCATGGTGGCGCGCCAGTGTCTGTTCATTTTTCACCGACTTGGAAAAAACCTCAAACAATTTGCGATTTGGGATACCGAGATTCGGGATTGTCCCCGTATACTGGATTTGAGTAACCTTTAATTATAGCCTTTTATCTGTCTTCATGACTAGATACTAATGGTACAATAATCTTGGGGTAGCAGAAAAGTTTGCTGGGAAGTGGGTGGGTTTGGCTCGCCAAGAGCGCCTGTCTTTAGGCTCGCAATGGCTGGGGATTTTGCCGCTCGTGCTGACATTGGCCAGGTTCTAGGTAGTTTGGACTTGGGATCTGTCTACCGTGCTTGCAGGCT
The DNA here is from genome assembly GCF_036700465.1 of Microcoleus sp. T3_A4. Lineage (NCBI taxonomy): Bacteria > Bacillati > Cyanobacteriota > Cyanophyceae > Oscillatoriales > Microcoleaceae > Microcoleus > Microcoleus sp. T3_A4. The sequence goes on from NZ_JAUBOY010000002.1 coordinate 215,054, forward strand.
GGTACTCGTGGATTCTGCGTTCTCGACTGCAGGGCCGAGTGACAACAAATCTCTCAGCAGTGTTAAGCTTGTCTTCGCGAAGTGCTTTCAAAGGTAATTCGATCGGCTCAGTCGTTTGCCACATTGCTAAAATTTTGTTAATAAAATTTGCTCAGTGGTATATATCTAAAAAATTATGGTATATTCTTTAGTTTCTAGCTCCCAATTAGAGCTTGAGGCTATTAATTCCCATATTGAGCCTTTGACCGCAAAACTTTAGAGGTAAAATTGCCGATTTTAGATCCTTGATTTTAGATCATTGTTTCTCAAATCTTGAATCTCAAATCGAATGACTCGGCTGCAAGCTATTTCTAACTGCCCAGCGCAGCTCAAGCGCATAAATTAAAATGATGGCCTCATGGAAGACCGCTTTAACACCCGAGATCCGAATTCTAATATAAATCAATTGATAGTTTCTACTCCTTTTTTTGCAGGATTACCCGATTCTGTAATCGAGAGAGCAACTGTCCACATTGTTACCCGAAGTCATCCGTCAAATCAAGTGATTTTACTCGAAAATGACTGGGGAACATCAGTGTATTTTATATTGGATGGTTGGGTGAAAATTCGCACCTACAACCTAGACGGAAAAGAAGTAACACTGAATATTTTAGGGAAAGGAGAATTATTCGGGGAAATGGCCGCGATCGAAGAAGCACCGCGATCGACAGATGTGATCACCCTAGCCCCGACACTGATCGGCAATATGCCATCTCAGGATTTTGTGCAGCTCATTCATACCGAGCCGCTAGCAGGCATTCGCCTAGCTCAACTGATGGCGCGTCGCCTGCGACAAGTCAACCGCCGCCTGCGTTTGCGAGAGTCTGACAGTACGTCGCGAGTAGCAGATATTCTATTATTTTTGGCAGAGGGGCAAGGCAAAAAAATCCTGGAAACAGGAGGTACTGAAATACCGAACCTGCCACACAGAGAACTGAGCAGCCTCAGCGGGCTGGCTCGCGAAACAGTAACGCGAGTGCTGAGCAAGCTGGAAAAAAAAGGAACTATTCAGCGCGAACGTGACGTTTTGTGCATTCCCGACCTGCACGCCTTAGAGCGTCTGTTAGTCTAGAAGTATCAGAGTTTGCTTTTATTGAATCTAATTCAAAAGCACTCTCTGTTAACTAACTGATATTAATGATTTCCCGCAGGAGGTAAAGCTGTGAGTTTTAAGAAAATTTTCGCCGCCTTAGATGATTCTGAACTCGGCCACCGCGTCTTCACTCAAGCTTTAGAATTAGCTCTGAACGATCGCGCCCAGGTGATGCTCTTTAACTGCGTTACTGTTAACTCGCTGGGCGAGACGGCAGTGCCAATTCCGGTAGATTTGGGCATGAATGTCGAGTTAATGGATCAAGCTTATCAAGCTCAACGTTTGCGCCTGGAAAGGGAGGTAAAACAGGCTTCTGGTTTGTTGAAAAATTACTGCGACGCCGCAGCAAACAAAGGATTGCAAGTGGAATTTGACTGCAAAATGGAGGGCGATCCGGGGCATTGTATCTGTGAATCTGCCGAAAATTGGGGCGCAGATTTAATAGTGTTGGGGAGGCGTGGCCGCACGGGGTTCACAGAAGCTTTCCTCGGCAGCGTCAGCAATTATGTCGTTCACCACGCATCTTGTTCGGTTTTGGTAATCCAGGAAGCCAAAATTGAAAAATAATGCTGCTGAAAATTTAGGCTGAGAAAACCCATCTAAAGTAAGACTTGCGTTCCTACCTAAACCCGGTTTCTGCGAGCAATATTAAATTTGGCGGCGAGGCATCCAAACAGTGAAACCGGGAATCAGCCGTATGGGGCGCAAGTCCCGTAAAATCTAAAATCTAAAATCTAAAATCTAAAATCGGGAATCAGCCGTATGGGGCGCAAGTCCCGTAAAATCTAAAATCTAAAATCTAAAATCTAAAATCGGATGAGTGATTTTTTGTCAGCAGATGCTGCGTCTAATGCGAGTAGTTCTCCCAGTACAAATAACGAGCGGCAAACCGCCGATATTTCAGCAATGGCTGGCGATCGCACAAATCCAGATCCGGGGAAGCGCGCCTCTGGGGAAGCGCCTTTAAGGCTGGTAGAAACGGCTTTTTTGGCAAGTACCGCTAGCTTAATTTGGCTGGTAAATTATTACTTTCCCCTGGGGCCTTTGCTGCGGGTTTTTTTCCCGATACCCATCGCCCTGGTTTACTTGCGCTGGGGCAACCGAGCAGCTTGGATGGCAGCTTTGGTATCGGGTTTGCTGCTGTCGGTACTGATGGGCCCGACGCGGAGCATTTTATACGTGATGCCTTTTGGAATTATGGGAGTTGCGCTGGGAGGACTTTGGAGGCGCAAAGCGAGTTGGTCACTCTCTGTTAGTGTGGGTGCAGTAATTGGTACTGTAGGCTTCTTTTTTCGGTTTTGGCTGCTGTCAGCGTTGGTGGGTCAAGATTTATGGGTTTACGTAACCGCCCAGGTAACAGAGATGGTGGAATGGGTGTTTGTGAAGCTGGGCTGGCTTAATGTACCGAGTTTGAACACAATTGGGGCGATCGCCGCCGGGATGATTTTGGTTAACAATATTGTCTATTTATTTGTAGTGCATTTAGTAGCTTTGCTGCTATTAGATCGTTTGGGAAATCCAATTCCGCGGCCGCCAAGCTGGGTGCAAGTTTTGATCGATTATGAAGAGTAGTTATTCGGAGTTGTTGACGGTTGACGGTTGACGGTTGACGGTTGACGGTTGACTAATAACTAATAACTAATGACTAATTTATGATTGGTATTTATACAGAAATTGAACAGGGGCAGCGGTGGCTCGATCGCTATCGGGGACGAAAACCGATATTTGCCTGCGTGTTAGGATTTACCGCTACTGGCTTAATTCCGGGGATTTCAGCAGCAGGAGCAACCCCGCACGATCGACAATTTACTTGTTTAGCTGATGCAGAATTTTTGTATAACGGCCCTAAACCGTCGCCCCAATATCCTTTGCCACCCCTAGAAGCGGGTGCATCACCGGTACTCATATCTCGCGCTGTAGTCGAAGCTTTGGAACTTCCCCTTTATCTATTTAATGCTGGTTTGCCCCTCCCACCTCGGGTACCTGCAATTGATTTGGGTGGTACTCCGGCAAAGTGTCTGATTTCTGGGAATGCTTTAGAACTCGAAACAGTCAAACATTTACTCGAACAAGGATTAATTTGGGGAGCTAAATTAGCCGCTCAAACTAATGGCAGCTATTTAATTTTAGGAGAGTGCGTAGTTGGGGGAACTACTACTGCTTTGGGCGTGTTAATGGGTTTGGGTATTGCAGCGGCGGGCAAAGTTAATAGTTCTCATCCTCGCTGCAATCACGCTCAAAAATTGGCTGCGGTGACAGCGGGACTCAATAATGCTGAGTGGGAAATTGGCGGACAAAACAGCACTCCCCTGGAATTGGTAGCGGCGGTGGGCGATCCGATGCAAATAGCGGTGGCTGCAATGGCGATCGCCGCGAGTCGGACTTGCGGGGTGCTTCTGGCCGGGGGTACGCAAATGCTGGCAGTGTACGCTTTGATGCAAGCCTTAGCCCGTGAATATGCTCTAGTATGGCGTCCCAAACAAGTTGCGGTGGGGACTACGCGCTGGGTGGCCGAAGACCCTACAGGAGACACTGTAGGACTCGCTAATGAGATCGGCGGTGTGCCTCTGTTGGCGGCGCAGCTAAGTTTTGCTGGATCTCGCTACGGGCAATTGCAAGCTTACGATCGCGGCTATGTTAAGGAAGGTGTCGGTGCGGGAGCGTGTGCGATCGCCAGTGGCTTGACTGCAAATTGGACTCCAACTCAACTCCTCCACGCTGTTGAAGCTTTAGCCTCGCGCTGTGAGATTAAACATTAAGTAGATAGTTATAAGACAATACGGTTCAGTTAAGGAAAATTGTAGCGAAAATGTTGGGCGGAGTGAAACGGAGGGTTCGTTCCACGGGCCCAACCTACACAGCATCTGTTTTTAGCACTAACCCAAGCGTATTGAGTTATAAGAATCGATGCCGGATTTGTGAACTTCTCTCTTTCTTCTCTTTCTTCTCTTTCTTCTCTGTCTTCTATCTCTCTGCGTCCTCTGCGCCCTCTGCGGTTTGTCAAAAAAATCTTGTTCACCAAAGAAATAGCCTTCCTATTTCTACACAATATCTCGCTTTCATGCAGTATTCTTCCTGTTAATTCCCGACCGGAAAAACTCTCTGCAATAACTCTATAAGTAGACGAGCATAAATCAACGCAATTTGTATTTGTTTTTGATTAGTACCCCATCCCCGCTAGCAATATTTAATTAGGCCCGCCTAGATGTTGCGAGTGCATTCTTTTGGAGAGCAACTGTTCTTCCAAGGCGGCAATTCGATTGTAAGCTGCTGTTAGCTGAGCTGTTAAACGCTGGATTTGAATCTCTGCGCTCAGCTCTTTTTCCAAGCTTTGAGAATTCTTGTCGAAGTAGCTGTCATCTAACAGTATGTCCTTGTGTTCGAGGAGGCCGTCGAGACTGCTGTAGCTTTGATAGGGCGAGGTTTGGTTATTTCCTACCGTTCCAGAGCGATCGTTTCTCTGTTGCTGGGTCAGCTTCGTCTCCTTGGCAGACTCCAAGAGCTTTTCATTGAGGTTTTCTATGAGTTTGTAGAGGGCCTCGACTTGTTGGCTCAATACTGTAACTTGCTGGCGGAGCGCTTCCATACAATCATCCTTTGGCTCGTAACTTAATATCTTTACATTTTAGGTAAATCTTTAAATAACTTGGATTTATCACTAAATTATTTAATTTTTGACGTAATTGTTGTGTTCCCAATCCTGACGGTAGATTTAGGGAGGCAGCTTGAAGATAATCGCTCGCCATTCGTGAGTCGATTGTAGATTTTAGATTTTAGATTTTAGATAGTCTTGGACACAGGAAGCGGGTGGGTTAACCCCCATACTTCGTTCAAACCTTCAATCAGAGCTAAAACGTCGGGTTTCTGAGAGTCGGATCGCAGAGCGTCCTATTAGATTGACTGCGCTCTCGCCAGTGCTTTCAGGATTGAGATGAATGAATTTTTAGTTTTTTTAGTTATTAAGCTGTCGCCGATTTAAAAATATTTTTTTACTTCGGTTGTGTGAAAAGGCTCATCCAACTGCAGATGGCAGCGCTCTCGTTGTTTCGTTATATTAAAAAATGTAACACAGATGCGGTCGATCGACCCGGCTGGCGAGCAAAACTGGCTCAAAGGAACTTGCAGCAGAGAAATTAGGCGTTAAGTTGAGGGAGTTTTCGGCATCGGAAAGCTCGATCGACAAGTTAGAAGGTAAAATCAGGGCAAGAGCCAAACAGACTCTCTTCGCAGCAGAACCGAGTACAATGGCTCTGTGTTTGAGGAAGAAATAAGACAAAATCGGCGCCAACTACCGGACTCGACAAACAATTATTTCCCGGGCTGTAGAACACAAAACGATGGGTCAATATTTAGAAAAGCGGATTCACAGGTGAAACGAAGGTCTTTGCTATTGGGGGCCGCCACCCTAACTTTAAGTCAATTGGCGGCAGGGTGCGACTCGAAGCCCATTCTCAAAATTCGATCGCTCAAAAACGGTATTCCGGCCCAACTGGTAAGCAAATTTAGCCGCGATGTACAACCGTCTCCGCTTTTGCAGGTAACGCAAGAAGCACAATTAAAAGAATTATTCGCCCTGTTGCAGGAGTGGAAACGGGTTCCCGAATCAAAAAATCAAGCTAACTTGGTGATGTTGGGAGATTACTGGCTGACTCTGGCAATTAGGCAAAAATTGATTAAGCCGATCGATCCTGCTAAGTTTGCTAATTGGCCACAATTGCCCGAAAGATGGCAAAAACTCGTCAGGCGCAACGATGAGGGTAAATTAGATCCTCAAGGTAAAGTGTGGGCTGCACCTTACCGCTGGGGAAGTACGGTAATTGCCTATCGAACCGACAAATTTAAGGCTTTGGGGTGGACTCCGACAGATTGGAAAGACTTGTGGCGAGTCGAATTGCGCGATCGAATTTCTCTGCCGGACAGTGCCAGAGAAGTTATCGGTTTAACATTAAAAAAACTAGGAAAATCTTACAATACGCAGCAATTAGATCAAGTCCCAAATCTTAAAAAAGAACTTGCAAATCTGCACCAACAAGTTAAACTTTATAGTTCTGACGCTTACCTGCAACCCTTAATTTTAGGCGATACTTGGTTGGCCGTAGGTTCCTCTGGGGACTTGCTGCCGCTGCTGCAAACTCAAAAGGATATTGCTTTAGTAGTTCCGGGTTCGGGAACTGCACTTTGGACGGATTTGTGGGTACAACCAGCATCAGGGAATCCAGTTTCTTTAGTGGAAAAATGGATTGATTTTTGCTTGCAGCCTCGGGTTGCTCCTCAATTATCTTTACTGGCTAAGGCTAGTTCGCCGATAATTGTCGGCATGAAACCCGAAGATTTACCGGAAGCTGTTCGCACTAATTCTGTGTTATTGCCTGATGCTAAGATTCTTGCTGCTAGCGACTTTCTGCTGCCTTTTGGGGATGCGGGGATCTCGCTGTATCGATCGCTCTGGCAAGAAACTAGGCAAGTAGTGAGAAGTTAAATTACAGTGAGGTACATAGCTCTTGTAAGGACAGTAATCTAAAATCCTTTCACCCTTCCTCGAAGACCTGGATTTGAGAGAGATTCTAAATCAATCCGACAGTTAAGCCGATCGCCCTTGCACGAATAAACTGCCAAAGCTGTCCCTTGACGGTTGCAAACTCGCACATTGTAACCATAATCGTTGGCGACAGTGCCAAAGCGGTTAACAAACTGATAGCGTTCCATATAATCGAGCAAACTCCAAAGTTGGCGATTGACTATGATAATTACCCAAGTATTGCCGGGATCGACAAACCAGCGATCGAGCAATTTGCCCCCAAAGAGTTTTTGAGCTAACCACAGACTCGGCACGCTTTTTTCGGTTTGCGAAAGCGGGGGCGACGGGAAATTAGCAGCGTTGCCAGTCGGGCAGACCGGCTCCTGGGAAAAGGCAGCAGATTGCTCCCACAGCAAGGCTCCGAGGCACGCAGAACAGGCGATCGGGAACAAAAATAAACTTTTTGTCAAAATGCCGTGTTTGCGGCGGAAAACTTGATTTTTGTGGCTAAATTTGTGGTAATTCATAAATTGGCAAGAGCCGGTTTTGTACAAAAGTTATCTGTTAATATCGATTCCTGTAAAATAGGTTTGTAGTGAGGAATTTAGTGTGCAGGAAATTTTGAGGACTGAAGTTCTTACTGCGAACCGGCACAATTGTTGTTAAAATTCCGATCGCCTAAACAATGAAGCAGGCAGACAAGCAGCAAAAGTAGAGCCGCAATCTAACTCGCTAGTAACTTCAATATCGCCGCCCATCATCTGACAAAAACGCTGACTGATAGTCAGCCCCAAACCCGTACCGCCGTACTTGCGAGTAGTTGAATTGTCCGCTTGAGTGAAAGGTTGGAACAGGCGCTCTTGCTGCTCTGGTGTCATGCCGATGCCCGTGTCCGTCACTCGGAAAATTAAAAAGTCTGAATCCAAAATTAACATTTGAGCAACTCTCGGTTGATATTTATTTTTTAATTCTTCACTGGTAATTCTTTCGACAGTAAGCACGATCGCCCCATTAGCAGAAAATTTAGCAGCATTGCTGAGCAAATTCAGCATTACCTGCCGCACTTTCATCAAATCGCCGTGCATCGCGCCGATATTGTCAGAACTCAATACTTGCAAAGTATTGCCGTTTTTATCCATTAGCGGTTTGATAGTTGTTACTACCTCCTCGATTAAGCCTCCAACATCAAAGCTTTCGAGGTAAATCTCCATCTTGTCAGCTTCAATTTTGGAAATGTCTAGAATGTCGTCAATTAGGCGCAGCAAGTGTTTGCCAGCAGTGCGAATTTTGTCTAAATCCGAGACTACCTCTAAATTGCCTAACTCTTCGGCATCTTCCGCTAGCATATCGCTGTAGCCGATAATCGCATTGAGGGGAGTGCGTAACTCGTGGCTCATGTTTGCCAGAAAAGCACTCTTGGCGCGATTGGCGAGTTCTGCGGCTTCTTTGGCCAACTGCCATGCTTCCTCAGCGTCTTTGCGTTCGGTGATATCCCGCAGTGTCGCCACCACGGCTTCGACGCTGCCGTCTGTCGCACAAACCGGGCTGAGAATGTACTCGTAGTCGCGGGTTCCCCAGTTTGCCGTGGGGACAATTACTTCGCCTTTCACGGGTTCGGCTGTGGCAAATATGCCCTGGCATTCTTGGTGAACCCGCTGCATAATTGTGGGCGACCAGCCTAATTCCTGCCAGGTTTTGCCAATCATTTCTCTGGGGTTCATGCCGGCGGCTTGAGCGGCGGTGCGGCTGACATAGGTGTATTTTCCCGATCGATCTACTAGAAAAATTAGGTCAAGAGAAGCGCCTAGAATGCCGTCAACTGTTCGGGCGTGTCGGGCTACCTGAGCCGTCATTTGTCTGACTGTGATGGCGCCGCGGACTCTGGCGGCTAGTTCAAACCGCAAGAGTTCGTTGGCTTGTTTGAGGAATAGGGTGCGCTGTTCGACTTCTATTTCTAGTTCTGCTTTGGCTTTTTCTAGGGTGAGTTCGGCAAGTTTGCGATCGCTCACATCTGTAGAAATTGTACCGACTGCATAAACTTTACCTTCGGAGTTGCAGAGGGGAAATTTCAGAGAAATATAAGTGTGCGGGCCATCGTCTTGAGGGATGATTTCTTCGATGGTTAGGGGCGAGCAGGATTCGAGAACTTTCAGGTCGTTTTCTCGCAAGGCTGCTGCTTTGTCTTGGGGAAAAATATCGCCATCGGTTTTCCCTGTTATTTGCTCCTTTGCGATGTCAAACAAATTGTCAAAATGGCGGTTGGTGAGCAGGTATTTTCCCTCAAGGTCTTTGATGTAAATTACTGCTGTTGAGTTGTCTAAAATCGCTTGCAGCAGTGCTTCGCTCTTTCGCAGGGCTTTTTGAGTGTTTTGGCGATCGACTATTTCTGGCTGCAATTCCCAGTTGAGGCGATTTAAGTCTTGCCAAGCTTCCTGGACTAGATTTAAGGCGATCGCGCTTTTTTCTAATTCTGTATTTTCTGTATTTACCTGCCGCGACTGGTTTGAAACGGAGTTTTCGGGCAATTCTAGGGGTTGGAAAGCGAGCGGGATGTGGGGATTTGCGATCCTCTTCGAGGGCTTCGCTAACGGGCGAGCGCCCGCCAATTTTTTATTATATCGAAAATCTACGGCTAATTGACCATCTAAACTCGATTTTTTGGGAAATAAATCGGGGAATTCACCGAAATTTAAATTGTCATAAATTATATCAAATGTCCGCGATCGCTGGTGCGGTTCGGCGCTGGAGTTAAATGCCCAATTCCCGTCTGCTGTTGATAAATCTGAGTTAGCGGGTTTGGCAATCCGGCGAGTGACGGCAACTCCCAAGGCGAAGGGGACAAGGGCAGCCGCAGACATTGCCAGCAGCCAGTTGTTGCCCCACCAAGTTGCGATCGAGGTTTTGGGGATGCCCCGAACTAAAATTGCTGCGGGTTTTCCCGCTAAATTGCCAAGGGATTTGGCAGCTACTGCATAAGTTTGACTGCCTGTTTGTAGGTTTCCGGCGACTGGTTTGCCGCCACCGGCGAGTGCAGATTGTAGGAGAGATTTGTCTATGGAATTTAAGTCTGGTAACTGTTGTTTTTTTGTAACTGCTTGCGAACTTGCCAAAACAAATTGGCCGTCAGCCAGCGGTGCGTAGATAGCCTGATATCCCCCGCCCTGTAAATTGAGGGTTTTGCTGCTAGCAACTACCGACGTTGTGCTGATGATTTTTCCTAATACTAAGGCAGCAATCACTGTCTGAGTTTTTGGATCTTTTACGGGAATTGCTGCGTAGTGGACGAGAACAGGTCGATCGCCCTTTCCGGGCGGCAAAGATCCCAATTGTTCCTGAACTTCTGATTTGGCAATGATTTCGGTAGCCGTAATTGGGTTTTTTGCACCAAATGCTCGATCGACTATTTTTTGCAGTTTAAAAATTTTTCCCTTCTGGTTGGAGTTGACGCTAACCACTATCTGCCTGTTTTTTCCCACTAATGCCGCGCTGTCTATTTCCCCTGTTTTGACTTGATTTTCTAGAATTTGCTTGACAGATTTTTGCAAATCTGATACTTTTTTGCCGCTGTTGTAAGCTAAGGCTGTTTGGGCGATCCTTTTGCTGTCAGAGGAGTTTTGCAAACGGTCGGCGGCGCGATCGAGTTGGAGATTGTAGTTAATTTCACTAAGGCTCAGTTCTGATTTTGCTTGATTTTGCAGTTGATTGTTTGCAACGGCCGATGTTAGCAAAAGTGCTGCTCCCGTTAGCCCAACTGGCAAAATTGTTTGTAAAGCCACCAGTCCAATTAGCTGTTTTCTGGTGACGGACAAGTTGTAAGTGGACGGATTGAAAGCAGCTTTCAATGTTCTTTCGGAAGTCGCAACTTTAGTTTGCTGCAGACAATTTTGCTGGCTGTCGTTTAACTGAGTATGAGCCATAGTAGTAGATGCGAGATCGGTTGTAGATGACAGGCCATCAATTAATCGGGAAGGGAATTAATTAGAAATTTGAGATTTGAGATTTTAGACTTCGGCGTGAGCGCTCAGTCGAACGATTTTATATTTTATATCGAGTTCGCTTAGTCACTCATCATAAAATTGTTAGCTCTCGCCGGGGGCAATAAAGCAAGAAAATGACTGGGATATTTTTAAATAAATCAATTTATCGGTGTTCAATCAGATTGTCTTATTTAGTTGTTTTTCCATATACTGTCGGCTCCTATTTAAAGTTTGTTGCGAGCAGACAGGGGACATTGGTGTCAACTTCAGACTAAAACCATTTGTATCTCTCGTTTATAGCCGAGTCTCGCTCCCCGTAAATCCCCCTTAAGAAGGGGGACTTTGACGCTCTTGTCCCTGGGGGGTTAGGGGGAATCAGCAAGACTATGAACTCAAACAGTAGATTGGTACAACATAAGACGTTAAGTGGACACCAATGCCTGCAGACAGTCCGCAAGTTAAGTAGTTTTTTGATCGACTATAGAGTAAATTCACTTAAAAAAAGTTTAGCGTAATTATTGCAACACTTAGATAGGCTCGATCGACTTTTTCCCGCCTTCACCTTTTTTTCAATCCCACAACCGCCTGCCTGCTTTGCCGCCCAGTCGCTGGTGAGTATCTTTGAGCAAAATTGGGATGTCTAACTCTTCGGGACACCTGGGCAAACATTCGCCACAATCGGTGCAGCGGTTGCCTTTGCTGCCGGGAAACCAGTGTCCGGCATTTTCAAACATGGCGTAGCGGTATTTGCCAAAGTCAGTCATGTCGAACCCGACGGCGAGATTGCGGAGTCGCAATACTTCGGGAATGTTGATGTTTTCCGGGCAAGGCAAACAGGCATAGCACTGGCTGCATTTGTCGGTTTTCAAAGTGTCTGCAATAGCCGATTCTAGCCGATCGAACGCAGCGATTTCGGCGTTGGTGAGGGGAAAGTCGCGATCGCCATATTTCAGAGGTTGCTCTAATTCTGTCGCATTTGCAGCCCCCACACTCAAAGTCCCAATCCTAGTATCGCTAAGTAAAAACCGATAGTTTAACTCTAAGGGCGAGAAAGGCGAGCACAATTGTGCGAGTGTTTCCGGGGGCGTGTAGAGTTGCCCTCCTTTATCGGCTGGGGAAATGATGAAAACGCCCATATCTTTGTTTTTGGCGAGTTCAATTGCCGGGGCGTTGCGCTGAAAAAAATAGTAATAATGCAGATTGACAAATTCAAACAAATCTGTATTGATTGCAGCCAAAATCAGATCCAGAGGCCCGTGAGTCGAAAAGCCAACGTGCCGAATGCGACCATCAGCCAGGGCTTTGCGTACAGATTCCATGCAGCCTGTGGTCGATCGCACAATCGCCAAATGTTCCCAAGTATTCAAACCGTGAATTGCCAGACAATCGATATAGTCTAAATTCAGGCGTTTGAGGGATGCGTCGATGCAGCGTTCCATAGCTGCTGCATCCTCCGTTGGGGAAATTTTTGTAGTGACGTGAAGGCGCGATCGATCGACCGACAAACCAGCCGAAAGGGCCGCGCCAAGATATTCCTCGCTGCAACCGTAACCTGCAGCCGTTTCCAGGTGATTGATTCCCTGAGACAACGCCTGTTGTACAGTCTGACAGGCAGTTTCCTCAGAAGCCAAATAGCGCATGGTTCCCAAGGAAAATACCGACAGGTGCAACTCCGTTTTGCCAAACCGTCGATAGCGCATAAAGTTTAGGAAGTTTCGCCCGGGCCCAAGCCGCTTCTCTTAATCAAATCCTCTGGACGGAGGTTTGAGATAAATTCCCGGAAGGCCCGGCGTTCGGCCTCATCAGCATCTCGATCGACAGGTATCGAAGCATCGGCGACGACTTCTTCCATCACCCAGATGGGGCAGTTCGTTCGCAGGGCTAAGGCGATCGCGTCGCTAGGTCGGGCATCGATCTCTTTTTTAACTTCTCCCTGACGGACGATCAGGACGGCATAGAACGTGTTATCTTGCAGCGAGTGAATAACTATGCGCTCCAAGGTAAGACTCCATGCCTCTAAAAAATTGACCATCAGATCGTGAGTTAAGGGCCGAGGAGGCTTGTGGCCTTCGATCGCGCTAATAATAGCCTTTGCTTGCTCCTGACCGATATAAATAGGCAAAGCCCGTCGCTCAGTAGCGTCTCTCAATAGGACAATAGGACTGCGCGTGGCTGCATCTAAGGCAATTCCAGCGACTTTCATTTCAATCATTCGATCGGCCTCATAGAATTAAGAAACTGTAAGGCAGTAGAGAACTTGGACATAAAGATCACCTAAATCCAGTATGACTTGATCTTCGCCTGAATCAGCAACTGATCGGGGACTGTCGATTTTAGATTTTAGATTGACTCCGGGGGACAGGGAGACGGCAAAACCTCCTGTCTCTGGTTTGTCCCTGTGATTTGATGTAAATAAGCGATCGACTAAGGAAAAATACTTATGTTTACAGGACTAATTCAATCTCTCGGAAAGCTGAAGTCGCTAGGCAACGATTATTTCCAAATTTCCTGCACATCAAACAACTCCTACCAGATTTTACAAGATTTAGCCATTGGGGACAGCGTAGCCGTGGATGGAGTCTGTTTGACCGTGGTGGAAGTTCTGCCCCAAGGTTTTGTCGCCGTCGCTTCCCCGGAAACCCTGCGCCGTACTACTTTGGGAGCATTCCCCGATGCTTGGGTCAACTTAGAAACCTCCCTGCGCGCCGGTAGCAAATTGGGGGGACATTTCGTGACGGGACACGTAGATGCGATCGGCACTTTAGCAACCTCAACCCAAACCGCCAACGCTTGGGAGATGCGGTTTACTGCCCCACCGGCAGCAAATTCGGGATGGCAACGTCAAATCGCACCTTACATCGTTTCCAAGGGCAGTATCGCCGTCAACGGCATCAGCTTAACCGTGGCAGATTGCGATGCTGACGGCAATTGGTTTGAAGTTGCTGTCATTCCCCACAGTTTTGGTGAGACAAACCTCAGCTATTTGCAACCAGGAAGTTTAGTTAATTTAGAAGCAGATATTCTGGGTAAATATGTCGCCAAATTTCTCCGCAGCGGCTCAAAATCCCATCCCGAACCGTGGGAAGAAACCCCCACAATCAACAGTTTGGGAACAATTACACCAGAATTCTTAGCAGAACACGGATTTATTTAATCTTCGGGTGCGCGCGGCGCACCTTGCTAAGATAAAACTCGGGGGTTGAAAGCTACTACACAAACGAACTCCTAATTGCAAGCTCATGAAAATTCCATCATGGCCCGCGTGGTTTCCTTATCCTATCTCATGGTTAAGGGGTTTTGGACTTGTCTACATTCTCTCCGCCCTGGTCAAATCTCAACTCCAAAGTGGTGACAACTTTTTAGTCATTTTCATTGGGGCTTGGCTTACAGTACCGTTTGTATTCACCTTTTTCCATTGGGCGATCGCAGCGACAGTGAAGTTTCTACTGACTTATTTGCCAGCGCACCCAAAACTCAGCTCTGTCCGCCAGTACCTAACCGATCGCTGGACTGGACTAGAGCGGTCACACTGGAGAGAAGGACTGAACGCTTTCATTGTCAGCTTTGTAGCTTTTCTCATTTCAGTTTTGGTAATAGCGTACCTGCTACCAGTTCCCAGTAAAGCTGAAGCGTCGGAGTTCGACACTTATTTATTGAGGCGCAACATTCTCGTACTCAGACGCGATCTAATTCCGATCGGCATGCTCCTCCTCTCACCCTACCTTTATCAGTACGATTTGTGGGTTCGACATCGGCGGGCGGTCAAATTGGCTGCCAAAGCTAAAAAGCAGAAACCAACAAAAACGCGATCGCCTGCTGCCACAAACTTACCCGCTCCAAATCCAATAGAACAAGAACTCAATCAACTGAGTGCCGATGCTGGAGCAACTCGGATGCGACCTGCGAGACTAGCAGCCCCCGAAGTTGATAACTGGTACGTGTTCCGCTCTGGTAAAGCCGAGGGGCCGTATACCGCATTGCAACTGTGGGAGATTCAGAAAATTACGGCTCGCACAAAAGTCAGGCGAGGAGAGGGTGACTGGCAACGCGCTGGTGAAGTTTCAGAACTGACCAAATATCTTACACAACAATAGACCTCTTGCACAATAATCTTGTGCTATTAAGGAAAGTTTAGCCAATTTTATAATCTAGCAGGCTGGGCAAGTTTAAGGAGATGCCAATCAACCCAATAATTCAAAGTTTGACTTAAACTTGAGCCTAATTTTAAGGATAACACATATTTTTTTTGCAAGAGGTCTAAAGAATAAACTTGTAGTTGTAGGGTGCGTAATCCGCGAATTATTTTATCAATAATTGACGACTAAAAACAGACGCACCCTACTAACTCTTAATTCTCTCTCTGCGTTCTCTGCGTTCTCTGCGGTTCAATAATCCCACTCTATTCCTCAACAAAATTGTTTTTCTCCCAAAACAACCCCGCAGCAATTCCCGCCTGAGAAACTAAAAACAATGCAGCAATTAATAGCTTTTGAAAGCCCGGTGCGTGGAAAAATGGATAAGTTAGCAAATTCAAATAAAATGACGGATGTTGTAGTTTCCCATTAGCCCCGCGTTTCGAGATAATTTGCTGAAACAAAAAAGCACCTCTACCATAATTGAATTGCTGTTTCCAAAATTTGCGAAGAGTTAGTGCATGGGAGTGATAGACTATAACTTCGGGAGCGTAAATGGCGGCATTGCCCGAATGCAACCACCGATCGCAAAATTCGCGGTCTTCTCCAGCCGCTAGAGAAAAAGTCGTGTCAAAGCCGCCGATTTTTTGGAAAGCCTCAGCGGGAAGGGCAAAATTGTTAGAAGTGAAAAATTGCGCGCGATCGCCAATAGCATTATAGTAACTGTAAAGGTAATCGATCAGTTGCTGGCTGGCAGTAGAATAGATGTTATCCGGCAGCGCGTTTACAGTTCGACCTCCGATTAAGCAATCTGGTGTTTCCACAAATCGCTTTTCCAGATTTTGCAGCCAATCTACCCCCACAGTACAGTCATCGTCTGTAAACACTAAAAATGTGCCTTCTGCTGCAAAAGAGCCAGTATTTCGCGCCGTTGCAGGGCCGGAGTTTGGTTGTGTCAGAAGTGTGATATTTAGCTGATTTTTAAAAGGCAAAATTGTATTTTCTACAGAGATTTCGGTGCTATCGTTGACCACGATAACTTGAAATTTATCGCGCGGATATTCAATTTCAACAAAAGACTGAATACACGCCGCTAATTTATCGGGGCGATTGTAGGTCGGAACAATAATTGAAAATAGAGTTTTAGCTTGGTTCATGGTAACTAATAACTTTTAATTTTTCAAGCGATATAGCACCGACTCAGTATTAAAATCTTTACCGAAAACTGGTTGCAGCGGGCCCTGAGCACTTGTCAGCCAAGATAAAGATTTTCTGGTAGCTGCGTTTGTCTCAGTCAGGGGCCCGAATCCCACAGTCCTAATTTTATTTTGCCGCAGGTTGTCAATCCATGCCGAAAGTCGATCGGCTCTAAATGGTACATATAAAACTTGTCTGTCCAAATTTCTCCCGTAAAACAGGTAGCTGCGCGAACTTAAAAAGAAGCCTATTCTTTCATCTGGTAGTGTATTTTTATCAATATATTCGTAAATACCGCGATACAGTTCGGTGCGTGCAAAATCTCGCTTCTCCCTCCAATGACCAATTACTATCAATCCTATGCACACAGCAATTATTACTATATAAATTGATTTTTTGCGACTTGGAAATAGTTGATTCAGCCATCCGAAGCTTGGATTTATTTTCAACAAGCTCGCAGCCAGAGTCAGTGACACAATATAAAATATCGGATCTAGCAATATATCTTGCCAACTCGGAGCTAATATTTTCCAGATACTATTAATAGCTTCTACTGGATTAGACTTAAAATTATCAATCAACAAACTCCCCCAAATAATACTATCTCCGGTGAAAGAAGCATTTTTAATATAATCAAAAATTTTGTTGCTAATAATTCCGCAAAAACCGCTAATCAAAACCACTGCCAGAACAACTTGGTTTTGAGTTTTCAAGAGAGTTGCTGTAGCTGCTGCGGCGATGGCGAGTACGCTTAAAAAGGGAAATCCGTATCTGAGGTTAAAACCGAGTATAGGGCTGAGTTTACCGATCGACTCTCCGACAGTCCCGGAGGTGTAAGGTGTAATTAAATACAGAACTGCTGTGCTGGCGAGAAGTATAATTAAAATAATATTATTTTGATTAATTATTCTACTTTTACCCTGAATAAATGCAAGAGGTGCTGCCAATACCTGAAGTGCGATCGCCAGAAAGGGCAGTTGCAATCTAATGATAATTTGTAAGCCGACAGTTTGCCAGTGGGAAAAATTGCTGGGATTAAATTGAGCTGCTAAAGTGCTTTGCCAAATCTTTAGAAGTGGCGAAGCGGGCGGCTGCTGTACCGGAGGTGTTGGCCCAGGTACCGGAGGCGGTAAGGGAACAGGCTCTAAAGGAATTTTAATATCCCCGACTTCGCTGACAGGATAATTGATTTGCAGCAAGTTTCTCGCATACCAAAAACCTCCTAAAAGCAAGCAAAAAGCTACGCCGCACAGCAAGACTGGTTTGAGAAAGTGGCGAATCCTAAAATTAGCAGGTGTAGATTTTTTATTAACCGCGAATCTTTTAATTTCTAATATTGCTAATCCTCCTAAAAGTGATGCTGCATAGACTATTCCAGTGATTTTTATTCCGGCTAGCATTCCTGTGGCTGCCAAAAATAGGGAGAGTTCCGAGTGCGATCGGCTGCTGTGATAGGATAAACCAAGATACAAACCTACTGTAAATATTGCAGCTAGCGGTAAGTCTGGGTGAATAGTGTTAACTTGGTTGAGCACCATCGGTACTGTCAATACTAAAGATGCTGCTGCCATACCGTGAATTCGGGTTGCTCCAAATTTTACGCTTAATAGATAAACGGCAATTCCCTCAAGTACCCACGCAATTAGCAGGGGAAAAGCTGCGAGAAAATCTTCTCGGAATGGGAGTACACACAAAGCAGATAAAACGTGCCAATTGTAAGGATATACTCGGGCTTGTTCTTGTTCAAAAATCCAATTTCCGGCCGCATCTAATAAGGTAAATGAATGGGTTTGATACCATCTGGCGATCGCAGGTAGGTGAAACCACAATGAATCATAATTGGTTGTGGGTTTGGTTGCGAGAATTTGTAACAGCAAAAATCCTGCAATAGCGGTGGCAAAAATAATTAGGCGTTCGGATTTTGCCAGAGGTTGCTTGAGCTGGGGAATCGGCCACTCGGAGAAGGTAAAAGTTTTGTGATTTTTTGTATAAATCAGGATGAAGCCGATCGCACCCATCAAAATTTCTGCTATAATCACCGCAGCAATATTTAGGCGATCGGCACTTCCTAAAATCAAGCCGATACAAACTTGTGCAATACTCCATCCCGTCAGGAGTACAAGGAGAAAATGGGGAAATGAATAGTTATTGTTTTCTTTCTGATTCTCAAAGGCCAGAGACAAGCTTAAGGGAATCGGCCCGACTAGAATAATCAGAAATAAAATTAATTCCCACAAATGCTGCGCTATTAGCATAAGCTCCAAGTTACCATTTTTTATCAGTTTTTCCTCCTTACCCGAAAGAGCCTGGTAACGAGGAAAAGCAACGAGTTCGCCTGTTCGTTGCACCAAACATAAATTTTCTTGTGGGCTGGGCTTTTCGACCGTTCCACAAGAAAATTAATTTAGGCAATCCCTAATTTTTACCTGTTAGCTTGCTTCTGAGGTTTGGGTTTGACTGCTTCAGTATCTTTGGGCTTAGAAATGTCAGCTTTTAAAAGTTCGGGGAATGGCGGCTGGAGGTTGTGAACTTCGATGTCCATTCCCAGCGGCAGAGGTGGAAGCTGGGGCAGATCGTTTTCCAAATCCTTGAGTCCGCTAGCGGTTTGTATTTCCACCATTTTCGGCATTTGCGGTACTTTGGCGGTTTCCAAACTGCCGATCATTTTTGCCAGAGCGAATTCTAGCTGAGAACCCGGATCGATCGCCACCCAACCCTGGTCAGTCATTTGCCGAACC
This sequence comes from Microcoleus sp. T3_A4, assembly GCF_036700465.1. Lineage (NCBI taxonomy): Bacteria > Bacillati > Cyanobacteriota > Cyanophyceae > Oscillatoriales > Microcoleaceae > Microcoleus > Microcoleus sp. T3_A4. Next base: position 233,749 of record NZ_JAUBOY010000002.1, read on the forward strand.
TCGAAGTGGAGGTGAGGCCCTGTAGACATTCCCGTACTGCCGACGCGGCCGATAGTCTCTCCCTGTTTCACCCACTCTCCCGGTTTCACAAACAGTTCCGAAAGGTGGCCGTAGAGAGTTTCCTGAGACTTTTTGCTGTGGTTGAGAACCACTGTCAAACCGTAGCCGCCCAACCAATCGGCGATCGCCACTTGACCCGCATAGGCCGCCAGTACGGGCGTTCCCATCGGGGCTCCCAAGTCAGTTCCGGTGTGAAACCTGCCGTAGCCCATAACCGGATGAGTCCGCCACCCAAAGGGCGAAGTAATTGCCGAAGCAATAGATAGCGGAAACAGCAAGCTGGTGTTGCCATTTCCGGGGAGGCCTGCGGGACGCGGCGTGAGATTGTAGTAAGCAAAACCGGTATTGCTGCCGCTGCTGACACTAACGGCACCGACTTGAATCGGCCCGAGTCCCATGCTGGGCGCTGGAGGGCCGCCGCCGTAAGATGCAGATCCGGCATAATACCCAGCGTCTGCGGAGTATCCAGGGTTAGCCGAGTAGCCGATGTTAGCAGAGTATCCAGTGTCTGCGGAATATCCTGCGTCTGCGGAGTATCCAGGGTTAGCCGAGTAGCGCGGGGGTGCGTAAGCAGATTCCGGCGGGTTGGAACTCCCCCAAACCTGGCTGCCTATTTGTTGAACGGCTTGACCGATTTTACTGACAGGATTTCCGCTACTATTTCCTGCCACAGTTTCCCGAACATCGCCCGGAAGGCTTTCTGGCAGATTTCGAGGAGGAGGGGCTGCAATATAGCCGTTGCCTGCGCTCGGAGTTTCCCTGCTGTAGCTTGGTTCTCCTGCATCTGCCGTCACCGGCTCGGAAACAGGAGGAGGCGCGCACAAATCGCCACCTCCTTCGCAGCCAGTCGATCGTTCTGCAAACTCTATTCTGGTTGGAGCTTCGTACTCGTTGGTAGCACCAACACTGTAGTCTGTTTGGTCGATTTCAGCGTGGGCTGGGTTAACTGGCGCTTCAAAAGGCGGCTCCTGGGCCGTCGCTTCTGGCAGGGGAATCAGCGCGGGTTCTGGCAGATAATATTGGGTGGGAGGTGGTTCGCTGGCGTACTCCGGCTCACTGGGCGGTGCGGCATCGAAAGGCTCGGACGGCGGAACTTCTGCCTGCGGTTCAGGGTATGGTTCGGGCGACCCTTGGCTGTATTCGGGTTCCGGGGGCGGGAGAGGAGCTTCAAATAATGGCTGGAGGTCTGCTGCGCCGGGGACGGCTTGTTCTGCTAGCGGAGTTTCGGCTTGAGCCCAAACTAGGCCTTTGCTGAGCAGTCCCAGACTGGCAAGGCAACCCAGTCCCACCAGCAGTGAGCGATCGGACAAAAGGCGCGATCGAGTTCGGGTGCCTGTAGGGTTCTTTTTTTGCTGTTTGGTGTTCAAAGGGGCTGTTATTTGCTTGTCTGGAACTGGTTTCACGATTTTTTTTCCCAACTCAACAGGGGGCACAAGGATCTCGAAGTCAGGATCGAATGTATGGCAATCCTTGTCTTTATATACAGGCCTAACTGATTTTACCGGGCTTGAGGCAATTTTTTTTGCACATAGAACAAGCTCAAATGCCTTACGCATTCACTCGCGATCGATATCCGGTTTTTTTGATCCCGATGGCACTTGCCTAGAAGTCTGTGACGGCCACACTGATGATAGCGCTTTGGCGTTCGTCTATGTTAATTAGTTGCCTATATTTCTGGGGTTTTGCAAAATTTGTGCGCTGTCGGTCGTCCTCAAACCGCAGACCGAGCGCGATTTTTTCCTAAAAGCTAGCCCGGCTTTTAAACTTCGCGGACAAAATTTTTGATTGTTTAGAATACAAGCTAAATGATGCGCTTGGGTAAGGATAGGTTTCATGACTGTAGCTGGCGATCGCTTGACAAATTTTCCTGAGTCTGAATGTGCCGGAGGACCTGACGGTATCAGTTGGGACTGGCAGAGTTCTGAAGGCTTGCCTTATCTGACTTGCAGCTTGCTTTCTCGCTGGTCTCACGGCTTTTTTACGCGCGATTTCTCGCCCCTGGGGCCGATCGATCTGACGGCAGTTCTCGAACCGGGAGCTAAAGTTTACCGACTCCAACAGGTACACGGCAATGCGGTAATCAAAACGAGTGATTTGTCCCCGGTTGTGGCTCCGGCCCCGGAAACCGCTGCCCCAAGCTATGCTGAGGCTGATGGCTTGGTTGCCGATCGAGAATTGGAGGCGCTCTGGGTTTGCTCGGCTGACTGCGTGCCGGTGCTGATTGCTGACGATCGCACGGGACTCGTTGCTGCAGTTCACGCGGGTTGGCGCGGGACTGCTGCTAAGATATTACCAGAGGCGATCGCTCAACTTGTGGCACAAGGCAGTCAACTAGAAAATCTGAAGATTGCTATGGGGCCGGCGATCGCTGGAGAGGTTTACCAGGTATCTGTGGAAGTAGCAGCGGAACTGGGAGCCACCATTGCTCCTAAGAGTGCCGTTAGTGCGACAGCAGACGGCATTCTAGAGTTTTTGCATCAACTGCCGGAAACGCCTGTCTTAGCCGATCCAGAACCGGGAAAAGTACGCTTGGATGTTCGCCTCTGCAATGCTCTGCAATTGCAGCAGTTGGGAATCGATCTTTCTCAAGTGGCGATCGCTCCTTTCTGTACTTATTCTGACTCGGATCGCTTTTTTTCCTACCGTCGCGATCGACTTAAAAAAGTCCAGTGGTCGGGAATTGTGAGTGCCTGCGGGACAAGTCCCTTCTGAGGGCATTTGGCAGAAGGTAAAATTTTAGACGGCCAAGATAAAAATAAAAATCTTTGGATTCATTATTTTTTATTTACGAATGCCAAATGCCTTCTAGTTTCTATTTTCGTAAGGTTTGCTGGTTCCTGTTTTAAAGCACCAAAAACTAGCAGCAAAACTTTTGGGAAAGCGGCAGAGCTCCCGCCCCGCTTTCCTCTCTTGTTAAGATTGCTCTATAACGAGAGTATTCAGCGGGTTATTACCATGAGTGAGCCAACTCCCTATCAACTTCTTGAAGTCGATGAAGATGCTTCTTTTGATGAAGTGCAAGAGGCCCGCACGCGCCTAGCTGAGCAGTACAGCGGTGACAAGAAACGTTTGGAATTGCTCGAAGCCGCTTACGACGCGATCCTTATGGATCGCCTGCGGCAGCGACAGGAAGGGAAAATTAAAGTACCCGAACGCATCCGTTTTCCCGAACGACTGACTCCCCCACCCCCAAGCTTTACTCCCTCTCCTCCTAGTGGCAGCCCAGCTTGGTTGCAGCGGCTAATCGATACTCCTAGTCGATCGGACATTTTGTGGCCGGCTGGGGTGTATGTGGGGTTAGGCGGACTGAGTATTTATCCGGCGGCTAATGATGGTTTACTACAGTTGACTCTGGCTCTTGGGGTCGGCTCTTGTCTTTATTTTGTTAATCGCAAGGAACAAAAATTTGGTCGCGCCGTGCTGCTGACTGTGGCTGGCTTGGTTATAGGCTTGTTGCTGGGAGGATTTTTGGGTTCTTTGGTCAGTCCGGCATTTATAACAACAGAGAAATTTATCGCTTTGTTTACGTTTTTAATTCTGTGGCTGGTCAGCGGTTTTCTGCGATAGTCAGCAGTCATTAGTCAGCAGTTATTAGTCAGCAGTTATTAGTCAGCAGCCAACCACTAATAACTGTGGAATCAAAACCTCCGACCAATAACATCAGCTAACAATTAATAACTAATGACTAATGACTAATGACTAACAATTAATAACTAATGACTAATGACTAATGACTAATGACTAATGACTAATTTTTGTGACCTAAAATAATCTCAACTGCTTCGCTCAAATTGTTAGCAATTAAATCCGGTTGGTGCATTTCTAGTTGGGCGCGATCGCGAATTCCGCACAAAACACCAATTACCTTGACACCGTGCGTCTTTGCTGCTACAATATCTGCCTCCGTATCCCCAACCATCCAAGTGTCAGAAGCCGGAGGCAGTTCGGCAAGAGCTTTTGCCATCAACAGCGGCTTATCTTTGACATCCCCGGTTTTAACGTAATCGTTGGGGAGGCAATAGCGGCGGTTTTCTGGGAAAAAATGCCCTAAATTGCAGCGGTTGAAGGCTTCATCTAGTTCCCTAACACGGCGCATGGTCATCACCGCTAAGTCTACTCCAGCGCCCTGCACCTTTTCGAGAGTTTCCAGAGCGGTGGGAACTGGTTGATCATAAATCATGTAGGGTAGGGTGTGGACGGTTTGACGGCGTTTCTGGGCAAAATCGCGGGCTTGGGCTGCGTCTAATCCTGAGACAATGCCAATTTCGGTTTCGGGAACCCGCGCGCGCTTCATGTCCCAAAACTCGGCTTTGGGGAGTTCTCGCACTGGTTGGCCCGAACGCTTAGTCTCGGCGAGACAATACTGGTAAACTCGGTAGTAGCGATCGGACACGTCCATAATCGGGCCGTCAAAGTCGGTAATAAGTCTCAGCATTTAGCAGAGTATTTTTAAGCTTTTATACAAATCCTTCGATACTATAGCAGTTCTCAATCTTGGTGAGGTATGCCCTATGCCCACGGAGGCCTATGCCCTATGCCCGCTTATCAAGCGTGCACCTCATGTTACTGAGAAAGGCTATATATCATTTAAAGGTAACACTTTCTTTACAAAAATTGACACAAATACCCAGGGGAGGTAAGGTCTATAGGAATGGTGCTAATTAAAGCAAACATTTGAATTAAACTGTGCTGTTCCTCAACTTGAGCGGTTGTCAGCCATATCGGGGAATTTAAAATTAAAATGTGCCGCACAAATAGTGTAAACCGCTACATATTGTTCATAAATCTCAACCTCAATCGAGGCTGATTTTGACTTCGTTTTCTCAAAAAAATTTGGTTCAATTAATATTTGACCCCATTTTTAAAATAAGCAAAAAACTGCTTGGAGAATCCAAAGTGTACTGTTTGCATAAATTAGCCAGCGGTAACAGGTGATGACATTTGCCAGGATAAAAATTCCCATGAGAAATCGCATCCAAACAACAACTAACTTTACCGGCTAACCTTTGAGAGAGATGCTCTACAATAACGAGATGCTTCCCACATTAACTGTAGAGAGCAGCCCCAGAAGTATTAATATTCTTCTTTATAAGCTGTTATCCTTACGCAGGATTGAGTACCTCACAGTCGATCGGGATCTTAAGATTAAAGAAATATCTTTGAAAGTGCAAGATTTTGCCTACATTCATGAGGAAGTAGGCGAAGGAAAAGACGTGCGCGATAGTTTTCCTGAACTAATCGGAATTGAAGGAATCCTTGAAGATATTATTGAAGAACGACAGCAAGATTGTCAGTTAAAATCAATTAGCCGAGTTCTCAAAGACGGATCTTATTTGTATCTAAATTTGTACATTTTTGGTTGTAAAGGACAAGCCAATGCTGACAGATTGATTATGTTATGCGAAGATGTGACAGATAGCATTGGATCTCAGCCAACCATTGTTCAGGCTGCCAATAAAACAAGTATTAAAGGCGATAACTTAGCGGCGGCTGGCGATTATATTGACAAAATTATTAATTCCCTAGGGGATGTTTTGTTCGTAACAGGAACATCGGGCCAAATCAAAAAAGTGAATAAAGCTGCACAGCAATTATTTGGATATACCGAATCGGAATTAATTGGCAAATCCATATCCATGATTACGGCAGAGGAGGAATTGTTACGCAAAGTCAGCCAGCTACCTCCTGCACTTAAAAGCGAATATTGGCCTCAAGTAAAAGTAGCTTGCCAAACGAAAATAGGTTTAAAGCTGATTGTTGCGTTTTCATGTTCTACTTTCGAGACAAGCCCAGGAAGCAAGGATGGAGATAGCGGGGTTATACAAGATTTTGTTTATATCGGCAAAGACATTACCAAGCAACAACGCATAAAAAAGTGTCAAGAAGCACAGTATGCTGTGACTCATATCCTGTCAGAATCAACTTCTCTAGATAGCGCCACTCCGAAAATTTTGCAAGCTATTTGCCAAAGTTTTGGGTGGGATTTTGGCGAACTTTGGACGCCTGCTGAGGCGGAGAAAGAAACTAGATTGGGTGAGGAAATAAAATCTGAAACAGATCCGCTTTGGTGCCTGCCGCTTTGCTGTCCGATCGAGGAAACTCCTTGTTGGCGGCGGGTGGCCGTTTGGCAGGCAGCGGAGGAAGTTAGGGAGTTTGCCGAAAACGACCAGCAGATTACTTTTGCTGCGGGTGAGGGTTTGCCGGGAGCGGTTTCCAGAAGCGGTTGTACGCAGTGGATTACTGATCTTGTGGGCGATCCCAATTTCGTGCGATCGCGCTTGGCCGAGGAAGCGGGATTGCGATCGGGATTCGGTTTCCCCATTCACGCTAGGAGCCAAGTTGTAGGAGTAATGACTTTTTTTTGCCGGGAAGAACTGCAACCAGATCAAGATTTACTTCAGATCATAGCTGTGGTAAGTTCTCAATTAGGAGAATTTGTCAAGCGCAAATATGCAGAGCAAGAATTGCAAGAAGCTGAAGCTTCAATCCGCTTTTTGTACGAACAAGAAAAACGCCAAAGTGAAGAATTAGCTCGGCAAAACTTAGCTTTAGAACAAGCCAAATTAGAATTACAAGCAGCTAACATGGAATTGCAGCGCCTCGCTGCGGTGGATGGATTGACTCAAATTCCCAACCGTCGCTGTTTTGACAAAAAATTGGAGTTAGAATGGCAGTTGATGGAGCGAGAAAAAGAGTCGCTATCTTTAATTTTGTGCGATATCGATTTTTTCAAACTTTACAACGATCATTACGGGCATCAAGGAGGCGACGAATGTTTAAAACAAGTAGCCGAGATTTTAGCTAGCAACGCTCAGCGGGCAGGAGATTTAGCCGGCCGCTACGGTGGCGAAGAATTTGCGGTAATTTTGTCGCGAACTGATGTGCAAGAAGCAAAGCGGGTAGCTGAAGCAATTCGCAGCGATTTGAAAGCAGCGGAAATTTTTCATGCTGCTTCCAAGGTAAGTAAGTTTATAACTCTCAGTATGGGTATCGCTACTACTGTACCTGCTGCTGGTTTATCGATCGAGGAGTTAATTGGACAGGCCGATCGAGCGCTGTATCGAGCTAAACTAGAAGGACGCGATCGTATAGTTGCCCTAGACTTGAAAATAGAATTTCAGGGCCCGAAAGGAGTATGTTCTGATGATTGTGAGAGAAGCTAACATCGCTGACGCACCTGCAATCGCACGGGTGAATCTAGATACTTGGCGCACAGCTTACCGGGAAATTGTACCAGCAAATTACCTCGCACAGTTATCCTATGAAAAGCGAGAAAGCAATTGGCAAGAAATCCTGGCAAACGTCAAAAAGACTGGCGTTTTTGTCTGCCTTGCTGAGAATGAATCGGGAGAAATTGTGGGTTTTGCTGCGGGTGGTTGCGAGCGCACAGGCAAATATGTATATAAAGGAGAATTATTTGCCATCTATATTTTGGAGGAATATCAGCGTCAAGGAATTGGACGGCAACTCGTGAAAACAGTTGCCACAAAATTGGCAGAATTAAGTTTGAACTCGATGCTAGTTTGGGTACTAGGAGACAATCCAGCCTATAAGTTTTATGAATTATTAGGAGGTGAAAAAGTAGAGGAACAGCAAACAAGTAGAGCAGGAGTTGCACTCAAAGAAATTGCCTACGGTTGGAAAGACATCGCAGTGCTGATTAACACGCCTGTATGACCGAAAAAGTGGAAGTTTTATCAATCATCTATCAAACTTCCTCTCTTCATTTGTTCACGTTCAATTGCCTCAAACAAAGCTCGAAAATTCCCCGCCCCAAAACCTCCAGCTTGCACCTGTTTCCCGTTAACTAAACTAACTCGGCGCTCAATAATCTCGAAAAAGAAAGTCGGTTCTGCAAAAATTGGCTGGGTAAAGATTTGCAGCAGCATCGCTGCGGGAGTATCTTCTTGCCAATCGGCCAAAACTTGACAAGCTGCAATTGCTTGCCAATCTGCGGGCAAATAGTTTTGCCGCTGCTGCAATTCGGAGTAGTATGTTGGAGGAACCGGCAGAAAAGGCAAACCGCACGATCGCAAATCGGCAACAACACCCACAATATTATTAGTTTGCAAAGCCATGTGCTGAATACCCGGCCCCCGATTGGCGCTCAAAAACTCTTGAATTTGAGAATTAGCTGATGCCGGTTCATTAATCGGGAATTGCACCCCACCTTCAGCGTGCACCATAACTTGGCTCCGCAAAGCCGATTTCTCAGTCTGAATGTCAAAATTTTGCTGCGGTTGAAAACCTAATATTTTTTGATACCAACTAACAGCACTTGACAAATCGCCCGATTCAACATTTAACACTACGTGGTCAATCCGGGTAAACAACGGCAGCTTATCCGAAGCCGATAGCAGTGAATGGCTGCCAATTCGCTCCACGAGCGTATGGCTTAAATCTCCCCAGCCCGCGATTTTTGCCCGCTTAAAATAGCCTCCTGCGTTTAGGTCTTCTTGAATCGGTTCCAGGATTTTAGCGCCTTCAGCAGCCGCTCTAGCTACCGCTAATTCAATATTTTTTACCCGAAAACCCACATCGGCAATCCCTGGAGGATGAAACTTCAACCAACTAGCAGCGGGACTAGCGGGTGTCAGAGGCGAAGATAAAACAAAACATACATTGCCGCTGCTGACAACTTCAGTGTGAGTGTGGCTGTTGGCATAACCTGCTATTGATTGAAAGCCTAACTTGCCGACAAACCAGTCGCGGGATACTTTAGCGTTTTCAACGTAAAATTGAATGCGATCGAACTCCATAATCAATAATTGAAAATGGAAACTGAAAAATGGAAAATCTGCTGATTTTCAAGGCAAAATTGCAAGGTAGAGACTGAGTAATGGATATTTTTCATACTTTTTATTGCGCGCCCACTTAATAATAACCTAAACATTGAATATCCTAGCTCCCTCTGAAGGCAGAAATAAGTCAGCACTTAAAAGAAAAGACACCCGGTGTCTGGGATAACTTGGGTTTGCCGCGACGCCTTCGCCAAAAGGACTTACGCAAAAAACAAATAGTTTGACGCGCGAATTATAGGGGTAAGGTGCGCCAGCCCGTGCACCCTACATAATTAAGTGCTGTACAAGTTCTCAAACCTAAAAATATCATAATTTTTCTTGCCTTCAGCTTCCGCTGCGTTCTGCCTTCAAATCATTCCTCAATAGCTAAAAGAACAAATGACTTTCCGGCTGAATATTAATCTCCATCGGCACAGCTTGCGGGTCAGCCGAAAGAGCAAACATAATCGCATTGGCGGCAGTTTCGGTACTCAGCATTTTTGACCTGTCTACCTTCAAACTCACATTATCCCAAAACGGAGAATCCACCCCGCCAAAATAGAATAGCGTAAACTTAATGCCGTAGCGTCGCAGCTCATCTGCCATGCACTTGCTGAAACCAACTACCCCAAACTTTGAAGCGCAATAAGCCGTTCCCATCGCCATCGAATGCTTGCCCAAAATCCCGATGACATTGCAAATGTGGCCGGATTTACGCTCTTTCATCACATTCGCCGCTGCTTGAGACGTGTAAAAACTGCCTTTTAAGTTCAAGTCAAGCATTGCATCTAAATCAGCGGGTTCTAACTTGTTCCACTGCTTGAGAATTCCGGCACCAGCGGCGTTTATGAGGGCATCAATTTGTCCGAAATGTTCCAGAGTTGTCTGCATCAACGTCTCGACTTGTGGCAAATCGGTGATATCTGTGGGCACGCACAGTACCTCTGTTGCCGAAATTTCGCTAGCTAAAGCGTCTAATTTACTGCTGTCTCTGGCGGCGAGCACTAGCCTCGCACCCGCATCAGCAAGTTTCCGGGCCACTGCTGAACCGATGCCGCCAGTCGCACCCACCACAACCACAACTTTGTCGTGCATATCCCTTTACATTTCTTTACGTCCAGATTGTATGATAACTCAAGTTGCTAGTAATGGGGATGTTGATATATTTTAATTTTTAATTAATTGAGGGAAACTTGCCAGCCTTTTTCGGCTTTTTTTAGCTGGAGAGAAGCGCAGGATTGCAAAAATTTAGTAAATTTCCTACCGAGATTAAAATCTTTAATTATTTGGGTAATTTGTTTGCCGTATTGTCGGTGAAATTCGCTGCCTACATTGGAGAGAAATACAGAATTTTCAGGAGAGTTGTCGGTTAAGTCGCCAACGATTTTGACCAGAGCTCTTTCCAAGTCTTCCAGAGAATTAATATCTGTCAAAGTTGCAGGTGCTGCCTGGTGGTTATTCAGATTTTCTTGGCTTAGTATTGGCGGTGGGGGTGACAGTCTCACTTCAAAAAGAGTGACATAAGTTTGAGAAGTTTCTGATGGTTTGTGCAGGACAAAATCGGTGGGATATTTCAGAAATATATCCCTGGTCTTAGTACCGAGCAAATGATGGGCAACAACTTGATTGAGGACTAAGCCGTAATTTTCTCTAAATAAAGCTGAAACAGTGGAAAGTTTTATCCACTGAGTTGAGGTGCGTTTCTGCTCTTTTTTGATTAATTCTTTGAGCTGAATAATTAATTCTTCGAGGGGTGTAATTTCCGGTATGGTTACAAGGGAATGGGTTTCCATTTGTCCGGTTTTGCTGTTTAAAACTATGATTTTATCTATTTGTTTGCGGACTTGAAATACGGTTAATCCGTGGGCTTGCAGTGTGTTGCTGAGGTGAGTCAGGGCGCGATCGGACGAACAGACAAAAATCTCTTTGGCTGTGGGATAATGTACGAAAATCGATGCGCCGACTGTAGCCATTTTTAAGTCGGCACTGTCTTTGCCGGGGGGGACGTGAATTAGTTGATAGCCGCGCTGGTGAAATTCGGCATCTTTTTTGCCCATGCTGCGCCAGTTGGCAAAGGCGACTTTGATTTGGATGGGATAGTGGCAAATTCCCTCTAGGAATTTTTCGGTTTCGATGGTGAGTTGCAAGTTTTCGACATCTAGCAGCAAGATAGCAATGCCGAGAGGAAGCGAATTTGTTTGATTGGTAGTGGGAGTGGGAGGTTTGGAGGAAACTGAGTTTTGTGATTTAGTGGGTGCTGTTTGAGATGGGGCTAGCTGCTGAATTTTGGCAAATAATTTGCTGAATTGAGGTGAATTAACGAATTCTGGAACCAGCAGAATTTGTAGGTATTTTTTTGCAGTCAGCAGCAGGGAATCTGTATCGCTGGCTACAGTGAAACTTTTTGTCAATTTTCCAATCAAAACTGACTGAAAATCAGGTTTAGCCCAGGGGGTTTTCCTATATTTTTCAGCTATCCATTCGGGATGCTGTTCCTGAATGGTAATTAGGGTTTGAGCTATATAGCGACTGATGGCGCTGAATGCGAGAGATTCTTGAGTCGCCAGCAAGGGAGTTCGATCGGGCATGGCCCTCTACAATGCGGGATGCTGTTTCAATTTATCACACTTCTAGTTTCTCGCCGGGAGTCGGACGATCGCCCGCCAAATTAAACCGGCGACAATTAATGCCAATCCTGTCAGCCAAATTTCCCTCTCCACCCAGAAAGCCAGAAACAGACAATTCCCCAAACCCACCCAAGCCAACCACTGCGGATAAAGCCTTTCGGCGGGGGAAAGTTGCAGCGCGGCGAGGTTGGTGATAGCGTAATATATCAAAACGCTAAAAGCGCTAAATGACCAAGTGGTTTTGACATCGCCGACGAGGATTAAAAGTGCTATCGTAACTTCGACAACCACCACAGCCACGTAGGGAGTTGTCCCCGAAGGATTCAGCCGCGCCAAGACTCTGGGCATATCCAGACGCCGCCCCATCGCCAGCCAGATGCGCGACAGCCCTAAAATTAAGTTCAGCAAAACTCCCAACATAGCGGTAATGGCGCCGACGGCTAGCAGTTGAGAAACTCCTGGAATTCGGAAACTGCGGGCGATGACTTCCAAAGGTGCAGTCGTACCGCCTATTTGTAAAGACAATTTATCGGCTCCCCCCGCGCCCGCGACAACTACTGCTACCCCCACGTAAAGCAGCATTGTCAGCACCAAAGTGAAAATTATGGCTTTGGGAATGGTTTCTCTCGGTTCCCGCACTTCCTCGCTCATGGTGGTGATGCGGGCGTAACCGCTATAAGCGACAAACATCAGGGCGGTGGCCTCGAAGATGGAGCCGATCGAGCTATCATTCTGTAGGGCGGGCATTTCCCACCTTACCTCTGGCAAACCTACAGCAACAAACACCGCTAAGGATAAAACTGTAACTGAGACTATGGCAGTATTGGCCATATTCGATCGCCTAATTCCCGTCAATACAATTAAAGTGAGGGTGGCGAGGGCGAATAAAGCTGTTAGGATCAGGTAAGTGCGATCGGCTACACCAACTGCATTTAAAAAATACCCCGCAAAACCTAAAGCAGCAGTAGCCGCAGAAGCCGTTTTCGCCAACAGAAACATCCAGCCGGCAGTGAAACCCAGCCAAGGATTGAGATATTTGTAGCCATATTCATAAGTACCGCCGCTAACAGGATGATTTGCCGCTAATTGAGCGCTGCTAAGGCCATTGCAAACAGCAACTAAAGCCGCAATACCTACAGCCAAAATCACTCCCGGCCCCGCAACTTCCGCAGCAATGCCGATACTCACAAATACTCCGGTACCGAGGATTGAGCCCAGGCCCATGAGAGTTGCGCCGAAAATACCTAACTCTCGCTTCAGCAGTGGTGAAGACATAAATATACTAGGCAAGATGCCTGCACAAAAATATTTGTCTGTTGTGGAACAGGCATCTTGCCTGTTCTGAAAACATAACTATAGCAGGCAAGATGCCTGCACAAAAATATTTGTCTGTTGTGGAACAGGCATCTTGCCTGTTCTGAAAACATAACTATAGCAGGCAAGATGCCTGCACAAAAATATTTGTCTGTTGTGGAATAGACATCTTGCCTGTTCTGAAAGAGGTTCAAGATGTAAGTATTAACCGAAACGGCCTTGAATGTAATCTCTCGTACTCGAATTGCCCGCAGAAGTAAAAATCTTACTTGTCGGCCCAAATTCCACCATGCGGCCGATGCGACTTTCATCAGTATTAAAGAAAGCCGTGTAATCAGAAACGCGAGCCGCCTGCTGCATATTATGCGTCACAATTACAACTGTTAACTGCTGCCGCAGAGTCTGAAACAACTCCTCAATCTTCTTCGTAGAAATCGGATCTAGAGCAGAACAAGGTTCATCCATCAACAAAATTTTCGGCTTCACAGCCAAAGCGCGAGCAATACAAAGCCGCTGCTGCTGTCCCCCCGAAATCCCCTGAGCCGATTTATTCAAATCGTCTTTGACTTCATCCCAAAGCGCCGCACTTTTGAGTGCCGATTCCACAATTTCATCTAATTCTGCTTTGCTTTTGCGACCAAAAATCCTCACCCCGTAAGCAATATTATCGTAGATGCTCAGTGGAAAAGGATTCGGTCTTTGAAACACCATCCCAATTTGCCGACGCAAACTATTAATGTTTACTTTTGGGCTGTAAATATCCTGTCCAAAAAACTCTACTCTTCCTTTAATTTTAACTTTTCCCTCCAATTCACCAATCCGGTTGAGAGCTTTGAGAAACGTAGATTTGCCGCAACCTGAAGGACCAATAATAGCCGTCACTTGCGGGTGAGGGATATTCATCGATAAATTTTCTAAGACTTTGTGAGTTCCGTAATAAAAACTCAAGTCCTGAACCCGCAGTGCTGGCATTGCATTGGGGTCTATTTCCGGGGCGGCATCTTCTAGGAATTGATCTGTATAGTTTTCGGATTTCAAGTTAGCTTTAGGTTTCATTATTTAGCTGGTTATCTTGTTAATATTTGACTGAGAGATGCACTTTAGTTATTGATTTATCGATTTTGCAAGCGTTTCCGAGTTACTGTACGGGATGCGACGCTAGCAATCAAAACCATACCCAAAAGGACAGAGGCAGCAGTCCACGCCAATTCGTTCTGCTCTTTGTAAGGAGAGCTGGCGTAGCTGTATATTAATACTGACATGGAAGGAGTCGGGGTCAGCAGTGTTTCGGGAATTTCTTTGAGTTTTGCAATGGTTTCTGCACCTATAGGGGACTGCATTATCTCGCCCAATTTATCAACTAAAGGAGGCCAAAATTGACTCGATAACGCCGTTACAATCAACGGTGCGGTTTCGCCGGCGGCGCGGGAAGCAGCGAGTAAAATACCTGTGGTAATAGTTGGAAGTGCTGAGGGTATGATAATGCGAAACATAGTTTGAAAGCGTCCGCCTCCCAAACCAGCAGAAGCGAGGCGGTAAGAAGTAGGCACTAATTTTAATGCTTGTTCTGTTGTCAGAGCAACCACTGGAAGCATGATGACGCCGAGGGCAAAACCGCCTGCTAAGGATGAAAATGCTTTGGTGGTAACGACGATTAGGGCGTAGGAAAAGACGCCAACTACGATCGAGGGAACGCTGCTGAGAATGACGGTGATAAAGCGAATACTATTGGCTATCGCTTTGTTTTCTCTACCAAACTCAGACAAAAATATTCCCGTCATTACGCCGATAGGTACGCTAATTAATGTCGCAATTCCCACCATTAAAGCAGTGCCGAGAATCGCATTAGCAAAGCCGTTGGGCTGGTCTTCAACTCCGACGGGTGCGGGCAGAGATACTAGCACTTCCCAGCTCAAATGTGTAAGTCCTTCCCCCAGAATTTTGTATAAAATAGCAAACAAAGGGAGCAGGGCTAGAGCTGTCAGAGCGAAAGCGATAACTGTCATTCCCCGGCTGAAAAAAGTTCGGCTTAGCGACAGGGGGTTGGTGATTTCTGCATCCAGAATACTATCTAATTTTTGTGCTTGAGCCATGGGATTTTAGATTTGAGATTTTAGATTGAACCAGGGGATAAATCTGGCGGCGCGGCTTGTGACCAAATTGCTTTCGATGATGTTAAGTTTTAGCTTTTTTGGCCCCAATTAGCTGAACCAACAATACTGCGATCGCATTTACGAACAGAGTGATCACAAATAAAATTAAGGCTAAATACATCAAAGCGCCGGTGTGCAGCGGTTCTACAGCTTCCCGAAATTGACTTGCCAAAACAGCAGGAATTGAGTAGCTGGGAGCCAGCAGGGATTTGTTAATTTGAATCGAGTTGCCAATCACCATTGTGACTGCCATTGTTTCGCCTAAAGCGCGTCCCAATGCTAATATGGTGGCGCCGATAATCCCCGAACTAGCTGCTGGTAATAACAGCTTAAATATTGTTTCCCAGCGGGTGGCACCAAGGGACATGGAAGCGCTTCGCACATCTACTGGAACCGACATCAATACATCGCGGCTGATGGCGGCTACTGTTGGCAAAATCATAATCGATAAAAGGATTCCAGCGGGCAGCATTCCGGGGCCTAAAGGTTCGCTGCTGAACAAGGGAAACCAACTGAAATTATCAAACAATGACTGCTGCAATGGCAACAAGAAGGGAATCAAAACAAATATTCCCCAAAGGCCAACTATTACGCTGGGAATAGCCGAGATTAATTCAACCATGAATCCCAAGGGCGATCGCACCCAAACGGGTAAGAAGTTCTCGCTAGTAACTATAGCTACTGACAGCCCTAAAGGAAGTGCGATGATTATGCCGATCGCAGAACTAATTACAGTACCGTAAATAAACGGCAAAGCCCCAAACTGCAACTCACCGATATCCCACTTGGGATTCCACAAGAAAGAGAGTCCAAATTGGCTAATAGCAGGCCAAGCATCTTTAAAAATTACCGCACTCATCAAAAACAACGTACCCGCTGTTGCTAGGGCAAAACCCCATACAAATAGTGTAAATCCTGACTCCATCCATAGACCTTCACCAGCAGTATCTGTCAAATCTACTTCTGTGTTCATTTCTGTCGGTTTCCGAGTCAATCTATCCCGCTTTTTTGAAATATTGGTCATACCAAAATTAGTGCGTACAAAGTAAAATACTTGCTTAAAGGACGAGGAATTATAATGGGCTGGTTGCGCGCTGGGAACCTAGTTTGTAAGGTACGCAGTGCGTACCTTACACAGTAAATTTAGTGCACACTAACCTGATCATTTATGAATTTTGAGTCATCGATTTAACTCGTCAACTCATAACCCCGTGCGATCGCCGGAATTAACCTCTGGCAATCACAGTCTGATTAACTGCTTGAACCACCTTTTGAGCTGTAGCTGAAGGAATCCGAGTAAACTCTAGCTGTTTGTTGATACCTTGACCTGTAGTCATCACCCAATTAACCATCTTTTTAATAGCCTCTGCTTTCGCAGCAGGATACTGTTTGTAGATTAACAGCCAAGTCAAACCAACAATCGGATAACCGTCGTTGGGATTGCCTTCTACTAAGCGGAAGTCTGCGGGGAATGTTTCCCCTGCTAAAGCTTTCTCTGCTTCAGCCAAGCTAGGGTCTACAAACCTGCCAGCTTTATTTTGAATAAATGCTGTTTGAAGATTGTTTTGCCGAGCAAAAGTATCTTGAACATAGCCGATCGCACCCGCTGTATTCTTCACCAAAGCAGCTACGCCGGGGTTTCCTTGACCCCTGACAGCGGTGTCTGGCCACTTCGGCTGAGCGGCAGCTTTGATGGTGCTACCAGTTGCCTGCAAATGATTAGCAAAAATAAAACTAGTACCGCTGCTGTCTGCCCGTACAGCTACTCGAATCGCAGTATTTGGCAAGTTTTTAGCTTGTCCAGAAATTCCGGCTATTTTCGCATCATTCCAGCGAGTAATCTTGCCTTCAAAGATACCGTTCATGGCATCCTTATTTAGCCTCAGATTGGTCACTCCGGGCAAGTTGTAAACAACTGCAACAGCGCCGCCAGCCGTGGGAACAGCTATTACACCCCGCTTTACCTCAGCGATTTGTGCAGCAGTCATCAGCGCATCGCTGCCTGCGAAATCAACATTGCCTGAAATTAATGCTTTGATGCCAGCACCGCTACCAGTTCCTTCGTAGTTTACAGTAATTTGATTTGCACTTCTCATTTGAGAGAAGTAGCGATCGTAAAGAGGTTTAGGGAAAGTTGCTCCCGTACCGTTTAGTGTGACGGCTGCTACAGCAGAATTAATCAAAGTCAGCGAGAATGCTGCTGCTGCAAGTGTCACTATAAAACTACGTCGCCAACGTCCTGTGAAAAAATTCATATTCCTCCTCTCCCTTAATAGCCGACTTTGCAAATCTCCTCCATAGGATAGACTGAAACCTCCAAAGAAAGGGATATAAAAGAATAAGCTTGTTTTAAATTTTGGTTAATAACAGATTAAATAATAAAAGAATAAGCTTGTCTTAAATTTTGGTTAATAACAGATTAAATTTTCAGACGGAAGACTCGGAGACCTGATTTCTTAAATACATCAGGGAGCTGACTGTGCGATCGCCAATTGATAATTCTTATCCTTCTTCTGAACTGTCCATCTTTGGCATGATTGCCACGTGATGTTCGCTACCGATTAATATTACTTTAAAATCCGCCGATTCAGACTGGAATAATTTGATTAGACTGGAATTATTCCCCAACAATTGTTTGACAATTAAATCAGCATGAAACTGATATTTGGCAAAAAATTTTTTCTTAATTATTGCCACAGGAATATAATCCTCTTTTAACTCAACTTTTGCAGTTTCAATTATTTGCACAAGTATATATTTTAAAACATCCAGCGACTCAATAGGATTTGAATTGAGATCGGGAATTATTTCTGGCAAATTTTGATTGACAACAACAGAAGCCAAAGATACTTCAGCCACCGGTGTCACTTCGTTTTCTCCTGATTCCGACACTGCTGTGGCAGGGGAAGTTGTAGAAGGGAAAACAATAGTACGACGATCTTGAAAAAACTCAGCCACACTAGAAAATCTAGCTATCCGCTCATCAATAGATTTGTGTTCAGCCTTCAAAAACTCACCAATTTGATTAGCCAATTCTTCAAAACTAGGGACTTCCTGTTCCCTTTTGCAAGAATAGTGATTAGTATCACCAGTCCGAAGATTTTCTACAGACAACACAGCATTTTGTCGTCGCACCCGAAACACAGTCAATCCCTGATTTTGCAACTGATTGCAAAGGTGATTTAACAAACCGTCAGAAGAACAGACAAAAACTTGTTTTACATCCCTATAACGGTATAAAATAGCAGCGCCAAAAGCAATCATTTTACCGTCAGCACTATTAGCACCACCCGGAACGTGAATCAGTTCGTAACCGCGATCGTAAAGTTCAGCATCCAACTTGCCAGTAGTCGGCTTTTTCCAGTTAGCAAAAGCAATTTTAACTTGTAGGGGAGAGCCATACAAACTGGCTAAAAATTTTTCAGCATTAACGTCCAGTTTCAAGTTTTCTGCGTCTAGGAGCAAAATAGCTAGGCCCCGATCGCACTCTGAGCTTTTGTCGGCGATTCCCTTCGGGATAGCTTCGCTTAACGCACCTTCCCCGCACCTGCTGCTAGACGGCGGTAGCAAAGCCTCAAACAATTGTTGACCGTTAGGCTGACGCGGATAAAACTGTTGGCTGCGAGAACGACCGTTTTTACGAAATCGCTCAGGCGATCGTCGGGGATTTTTCACAATCTATCGAACGAGTATCGGGAATTTTTGATTAACTTATCATCGCAGTTTAACTTGTGGCAGTCGATCGGCTCATAATAACAAAAGAACGTTAACAATTCTTAAAAAAATGGCTAGAGACTTGCGGGGATTCCTCAAACTACTCGAAGAACGGGGACAACTGCGCCGAATTAGTGCCTTAGTCGATTCCGACCTCGAAATTGCCGAAATTTCCAATCAAATGCTGCAAAAAGGCGGCCCTGGACTGCTGTTTGAAAACGTCAAAGGGGCCGAATTCCCCGTTGCAATCAACCTGTTGGGTACGGAACAGCGCGTTTGCTGGGCGATGAACATGGAAAAGCCGATCGAACTAGAAGAGCTCGGCAAAAAATTAGGAATGCTGCAACAGCCAAAACCACCGAAAAAGATTTCCCAAGCGATAGAATTCGGCAAAGTCCTGTTCGACGTAGTAAAAGCCAAACCCGGCCGCGACTTTTTCCCAGCT
Organism: Microcoleus sp. T3_A4; assembly: GCF_036700465.1. Taxonomy (NCBI): domain Bacteria; kingdom Bacillati; phylum Cyanobacteriota; class Cyanophyceae; order Oscillatoriales; family Microcoleaceae; genus Microcoleus; species Microcoleus sp. T3_A4. The sequence continues at coordinate 252,842 of NZ_JAUBOY010000002.1, forward strand.
TGTCAGCAAGTGGTAATTGAGGGAGAAGGGCTGGATTTGAACAAAATCCCGATGATTCGCCCTTATCCGGGAGATGCGGGCAAAATTATCACCCTGGGTTTGGTAATTACCAAAGATTGCGAAACCGGTACGCCGAATGTGGGGGTTTATCGGTTGCAGTTGCAGTCAAAAAACACGATGACTGTACACTGGTTATCGGTGCGGGGCGGGGCGAGGCACTTGCGGAAAGCGGCGCAGGCTGGTAAAAAGTTGGAAGTTGCGATCGCCCTTGGAGTCGATCCTTTAATCATTCTCGCCGCAGCAACACCAATTCCTGTAGATTTATCGGAATGGTTATTTGCCGGACTTTATGGCGGTTCCGGCGTGCAATTGGCCAAGTGCAAAACCGTAGATTTGGAAGTACCGGCGGACTCGGAAATTGTGTTAGAAGGAACGATTACGCCGGGGGAAGTTCTGCCCGACGGGCCCTTCGGCGATCACATGGGTTATTACGGCGGCGTGGAAGATTCGCCGCTGGTTCGATTCAACTGCATGACGCACCGCAAAGACCCGATTTATCTGACCACATTTAGCGGGCGGCCACCGAAAGAAGAAGCAATGATGGCGATCGCGCTTAACCGTATTTATACCCCTATTTTGCGGCAGCAAGTATCGGAAATTGTCGATTTCTTCTTACCGATGGAAGCGCTTAGTTATAAAGCGGCAATTATCTCGATTGATAAAGCATATCCCGGTCAAGCGCGCAGGGCTGCTTTAGCATTTTGGAGTGCATTACCGCAGTTTACATACACTAAGTTTGTGATTGTTGTCGATAAAAGTATCAACATTCGCGACCCGCGTCAAGTAGTTTGGGCAATTAGTTCTAAAGTCGATCCGGTTCGGGATGTATTTATTCTGCCGAATACGCCTTTTGATACGTTAGATTTTGCCAGTGAAAAAATTGGTTTGGGAGGCCGAATGGGGATTGATGCTACTACGAAGATGCCGCCGGAAACGGATCACGAATGGGGGGAAGTTTTGGAGTCAGATCCGGATGTGGCGGCGATGGTAGAAAGGCGTTGGGCAGAGTATGGTTTGGCCGATTTGAATTTGGGTGAAGTCGATCCTAATTTGTTTGGATATGAGATGAGGTAGGGAAGCGAAACAATGTTGTCTCCTGGCTTTTTTGAGTAAAATACAATTCCTCAATTGCTGACAATACAGTAGGGACACAACAATGTTGTGTCCTGGTTTTTTTGAGTAAAATACTAGAAACACAACATTATTATGTCCTTAGACCATCAACTCTCTTTGAATCTTCACGAGCATTATTTTTTCTTTACTGTTCCAAAATCTCAACTAAATCTTCGATCGCAATATCAAACACGCGAGCCATTTTGTTTAAAGCTGTGTAATCTACAGTTGCCAGCTTGGGAGAATGGGCATAACTTCTAACGGTACTGTAAGGAATGCCCGATCGCTCAGAAACTTCTTTAAGCGTCCAACCCTTCTCCTCAGCTAGTTCTCGAACGCGCAACCGAGTTAGACCCATCTTCCCGCTGACAAATCAGTTTACCGTTCCAAAACCTCAACCAAGTCTTCCACCATCACATCGAAGACTTCAGCAAGTTTCTGCAAAGCCGTGTAGTCCACCGTTGCCAGCTTAGGAGCTTGCGCGTAATTTTTGACCGTGCTGTACGGAATACCCGTTCTCTCCGAAACTTCTTTCAGCGTCCAACTCTTCTCCTCAGCCAGTTCTCGAACTCGCAACCGTATTAACCCCATTTATGCTTGACAGAAGCTACGTCTTTAGCTTTTAATAAAAGTGTTAGATATAGCGATCGCCCTCGGACCTGAGAAATCTAGAGCGATCGCCTTTCATTCACCACCCACAAAAGTGGGAAGGATTTTCCTATGATACCAAAACAACCGACATATCGCGATCGACTTCAACCTTGGCATCTAATTCGCCACCTCCCCAACAGTCAGCGGTTAACAGTCGCCCGTTTCGCCCGCCGCCCCGATGCCGAATCTTACCTAAATGCACTGCGCCGTTTAATGCCCGCAGTCCCGCATACAATTGTGTTCGTAAATGCGGTGTCTGTGTTGGATGAAAACAGCGTTCCAATTCAAACACAATTGCCTATCGAAGTTTAATTGTTGAAAAGTGCGATCGCCCTTCCACAAATAGAAATTATTCTATTTGACAGGAAGTGCGATCGCCCCTAATTTTCCCAAAACAACATTGCTAAACTGTAAATAGACTTAAGTCAAGGAGTCACATCAATGCCATCTCCCTTTCCCGGTATGGACCCGTATTTAGAGCATCCCGAACTCTGGCCTGCTCTACACCACTGGCTAATTATTGAAATTGCCAGATTATTATCTCCGCAACTACGTCCTAAGTATTTAGTGTCTGTAGAAGTGAGAATGTATGAAACCGCTGACGACAATTTATCAATTGGCATTCCTGATCTAAACATAATTCAGCCAAGAACCACAACCGAATTAATAACATCAAACGTAGCCGTTGCAGCGCCACCAACACAACCCTTGACAGTAAATATTCCCATGCCATACCAGGTTCGGGAAGGCTATTTAGAAATTAGAGAAAGAGGAAACCAAGAATTAATCACCCTGATTGAAATCCTCTCGCCTAGCAATAAGCGCCCAGGAAAAGGACGACAAATGTACGAAGAAAAGCGAGAAGAAATTTTAGGTAGCCGCACTCATTTAATTGAAATAGATTTATTGCGGCGCGGTCAAAAAATGCCAGTTATTGGCAATGACATTGAAAGCCACTATAGCGTTTTGGTGTGTCGGGGAAATCGCCGTCCCAGAGCCGATTTGTATGCTTTTAACGTGCAGAACCCGCTGCCTGCCTTTCCTTTACCACTGCGATCGGGCGATACCGAACCTATAATCAATTTGCAGGAATTATTCACTCAAATTTACGACATAGCAAGTTACGACCTGAAGATAGATTATCGCAACTGGGAAGTCATACCACCGCTGTCAGAAGCCGATACAATTTGGGCAAATGCTTGGTTGCGCGATCGAGGATTGCGAGATTGATTTGGCGTGCAGCCATCCTCTTAGTCTGCGGAGGCAGACTTCGTTTTTGTAGAAGCGATTTCAATCGCAGAATGACTTAATTCAAGCATTGCTTGAGGGCTAAACATCTTGACTTTGCATCAACCGCTGCTTCAAACGCGCCGGATCTCCCCGATCGACAACTTGGCCCTTTTCCAACAAAAAAGCCCCATCACAATAATTCAACTCATCCAAACGGTGAGTCACCCACAAAGCCGTAATCCCGCGATTTTTCACCAACCGCTGCACCGCCGCCACCAAATCCAACTGAGAATCAGGATCTAACAAAGCCGTCGGTTCATCCAACAGCAGAATTTCGCAGTGACGGGCGATCGCCCCAGCCAGGGCAATTCGCTGCTTCTGGCCCCCACTCAAAGCATAAATCGGCCGCCGCTGCAAATCCAGCAAATTCACAGCCTCCAAAGCCTCCGCCACCCTCTCCCGCACCTGAACGTTAGAAAGCTTTTCCTCCACCAAACCAAAAGCCACATCCGCACCAACCGTCGGCATCACCAATTGGTGATCCGGGTTTTGGAACACAAAACCCACCCGCCCACCGAGGTCAATTTCCCCCGACTGGGGGTGCAGCAGCCCAGCCATCAGCCTCAACAGCGTAGACTTGCCGCTGCCGTTAGTGCCCAAAAGCATCCAAAACTCGCCCTTCGGTACATCCAGAGAGCAACCTTGCAACACTCGATCGCCCGACGGCCAGCAAAAACCCAAATCCCGCACAGCAACGGCTGACTGGCTCATATCGGCACCAACACCCCCAGCCCTCATTCTGCTGTCATCGAGACAAAACCAGGGGATCTGCCTGTAGATGACGCCCCCGATTTCTGAGAAACCACCACCCCAGAAATCTCGCTGCTGAGTACAGCCACCTTTTTCTCAGGATTTTTCTCGCAGGTGAGTTCCAAAATTTGCGGTTGGGAGTTGCGAATCGCCGCCAGTACCTGCTGGTAAACAGTCTCAGCGTCCTCCTCCAACTTCCGCTGCACCGACAGCGAGACGGGCGTATTTTTCACAATGATGTCAATGCTGAACATATAGTCTTAAAAACCTAAGTTTGGAGCTCTCTCCTCAGTATATATATAGGACTTACCCACGGAAACCCAGTTTCTTAGAAAAATCAGAGGTTGAGGGCGATACATCTACCAATCCACGGGGCTTCTGACGCAAAGCGCAGAGACTCCTATATAGTAGAAGTTCCCAAATGCAGGGCAAAGACTTCGGGGACTTCGAGGGCTTCGGGGACTTCGCACAAGTCAAAAGTCAAAAGTCGGAAGTTTTTTAAGAAAAACTTGCTCTTGTAAAGAATTACCTCTATAATCGTCAATACGGTAAAGAAAAGTAAACTCTGTTCATAATCCAACTTGTTTTCTGCTAAGCAGAGGCAACGGTGGAAGACTCATGACTAGAGACAGATCCGTTGTAATTATATCCATTTGGAGATTTGCGTAAATGACAATCGCAGTCGGACGCGCCCAGACCGAAAGAGGCATATTTGATGTCCTCGACGACTGGCTTAAACGCGATCGCTTCGTCTTCGTAGGCTGGTCTGGCATCCTGCTATTCCCCTGCGCCTACCTAGCCATCGGTGGCTG
>NZ_JAUBOY010000063.1:0-34729 GCF_036700465.1 Microcoleus sp. T3_A4
AACTTATATTTAACTCTGCTTGAATATATCGTGAGCTCCTGTTCTTAGTTTGCGATCGATTATTCAGCAAACCCTAAGTAGAGGGCGGGTACGGGGATACCGCCCTTACAGTATAAACGAATCGCGTTTCATTTTTGCTGTGTGTACCGCGACTAAGCTTGTTCTTCCAAATACTCTGCAACTGCTTGCAAATCTTCCAATCCTCGGTTCAAGCTGTTAAGCATAGCTTCCCCAGTTTCAGTATCAAAGTTGAGTTTAGGATTTTGGAAAGCTAACTCTTGAATTGCTTCTAGCCATAGTGAAAGCGGTACCTGGCGAACAGCTTCCCGTAACCCCATATTTGCCAATACTGCAAGATAAAAACCTGTCAAGTCTTGCCCTCCATAGCCATAGAAACCATGCCGCAGTTCTAGCTTTTCGGGGGTGTAGGCTGCATATTGATCGAAAGTGATCGGTGTGCGATCGAGTTTTGGTTGTGGGAGTGGTGGTGTATCCATATTTTTTGACCTGATTTGTTACTATCGACTACGCCTTTGCAGTTCATTTCAATCAACCATATTTAACTATTTAACCAAGGTGGGCTTTTGCCCACCCGAATTCCTACTTCCCTACCGTGAAATACTCATTCTTAGCATACACGCTAATAATGCAGTCTCCCACTTCAAAAAACATCCCCTCTTGCTCATCTTTAGAAAATTGCAAGTTGCCGTATTTATAATTAATTTCCTCAGCAGTCGCCGCTTTTGCCTCCATTTCATCCGGGATAAGTCCGGTAGAACCGATATAGAAAACCAGCGGTGAAACTTTTTCGCAATACACTTTTTCGGCATAAGCTTCCAGTCGATCATTCGCATTAGCTAAAGCAGCGACAAACTCCTCTCGCTTGACATCTTCTTCCTGCCATTTCGCTTGCAAAAGCCGCAGCAAACTATCTGCACCCACTTTGGCTAAAGTAGCGCTAACAATTCCGTTATCCTCCAACCCCAAAAACTCATCGAAAATCAGTTTCATCAAGTCGTCAACTTTGGTAATTTTTGTTCGGGATGACAGCGTTTTGTGTGCGAAGACAACAGGCTCATCTAACGTGATGTCAAATGTCGGTTTTGCTAGCTTTTCGCCCGTGTTTTTGTGGTAAACTTCATAAAGGCGATCGAGAAATTTGTTGGCCGAGTGCAATTTGCCAAAGTTGAGGATGTTTTTGCTGCCGATGTCGATTTTGTAGCTGACTCGCGAATCTACTGAACCGTTGGCGATCGCACTTTTTAAATCTGTGTATTCCGTCGTCGTCGGAAAGTTGATGTAAAGGCTTTTTGACAGATAATGCTGTTTCAATTCTTCCAATTGTTCCGCAGTGTAAGCCTCGGATTCCTCCTTCAAATGAGCCGAGAGAATGCTAGAGAGAATTTTGATTTCTGCGAGTTCCTCAAACACTCCGTCAAGGCGGCCGTAACGCCCGTCAAAAGGCACGAGGGGCAAAGTCTCTAACTTAATATCGTACTCTGAACGGAAATCAAATTCTTGCACGGGCGAACCGTCTTTTTCCAGGACACCGCATTTTTTGAGCAAATCAAACACTGGTTTGCTGCTGATTTTGGTTCGCAGCGACTTAATATTAACTTCGCCGTCGCTGACAATGGTATAATTGTTGAAAGTATTGAGGTCTGTAACGAGAATTCCCGCCACTTCTGCGATTAAAGTTCCATCCTCAACTTTTACCAGCTTAGCTTTTCGGGTAATCAGCATATTGATGGTAGCGGTATTTTGATTGATCGCAAATGAACCCATTTGCACGTATTCGCCACCATCTAAGAATTCAGTTTTCAGCCAAGGCTTGACAAGGTTGCCGTTTTCGTCTCGCTTTCCTTCAATTCGCTTCAAACCTTTTCGCTGATAATTTTCTTGCAAGTGTTTCAAGTTGATGATGATGCTGTTGCCGTTTTCCTCCAATATCTCGATCAACTCCAGCAGGGAAATTTTATCGCTGACTTTTACCCGATCGCCAATTTCATGATTTTTCAACACATCAGGCGCAAAAACAGCCTCTTCCAAATCTTCCGTAAACTCGGCTATTTGGGCATTTGTCAAAGCTTTCGCGTGTTTTTCCGTCAAAGTAGCGTCGAAGGTGCTCGCCAGCGCATACTTAGCCGTATTTAAATTGCCGTCAGCGAGGTTAGCTTTCGCAAAAGCCAACACCAACTCATCAGTTTGAGCCACGGGAACATCTAGTTTGTCATACTCATCTTTGGCGACTTTCTGATATTTGTAAAACAGTCCGCGATCCTCTGCTTTCAGCCCGCAGATTTTCAGCGTGCTCGATGAACCGTTGATTTTCTTGCCACTTTTGGAAACAAAAACTTGATAATCATATTCCTTAATTAACGGTTCTTCCAGCGGAGGTGCAACGGAACTGCCTAACAGTTTTGTGCTGTCGTAAAGAGCATCATAAACCATTTTGACTTCGCCAGCGCGGATGCAATTTCCCGATAATGTGTTGGCGATTTTGGAGAGAAGTTTGAAGTCAGCAGAGGCATAGGATATCGTGTTGGCAAACACATCCATGTCTTTTAGTTCTTCGCAAATTTCCCCTAGTTTTGCAGCTTCCGAATTGGCACTGGGGTCATTTGCATAGCCGTCTGTGTGCAAATTGATCGCTGTCATTTCTCCCGCTTTAACCAGAGATTTAGCGAGTTCCATCGACTGCGATATGCAGGTAGATCCCGCCGTGTGGATTTTTTGAATTTCTTTGATGTATTGAGAGTCAAACTTCAGCACTTCTTGAATGGGAATTCGCTGGAAATGACAAATTACGTCCCGATTGCTAGCATAGGAAATCAGGCTGACAATTAGCTGGTAGTTGTTGTACTCGTCTAAGGTCAAAAGCTTGATTAGGGTTTCTTTCAGCGGTTCTAAGTCATAATACATTGAGCCGGAACGGTCGATGATGATGATGCTGTGAGCGACGGATTTTTCTGGGATATCACCGGGCTTTCTTTCTAAATTAATGCGATCGACTAGATAGAATGCCTTTGCGTTTCCGGCAAAATTGTAGAGGGTAAATTTGGTGCGAGTATTGGAGGCTGCTTGGCTGCTGGAACTTTTGGCTTGAGATGATTGTTTTGCTTGCCGTGCCATAGTTTTCACCTATGTTGATTTATTCTTCAACCTCATTTTCACACGCGCTTCTGTGGATGTCAAGGCCTGTCGAGAAAATTATCTGCGAAGCTGAATAAGCATTAATATTTAGCGCTGCAGTGCCAGGGGAAACTGCGGCGGTAGGGTAAAGGTGGGCTTTTTTGGCAAACGTAGTATATGTGCGTAAGTCGTTTAGTAAATATTTAGTAAATCATGCTTTATTTAGAAAATCCACTGCTCAAACTTTATATAAATCTGATCGGATGGGTGGCGTTGGGATTTTTCCTCGGCCGCCAGCTACCAAGAAGCTATTCTACATATTTAGCCAAGTTTCTTTTCTTCTTTGGCACGCCATTGAGCATTGTTGCTTTCATCCGCCGCGCCAATTTGTCGGGCGCTATTTGGATGGCGCCGCTGATAGCTTGGGCGGCAATTCTAGCAGGTGGAGGACTCGCTTGGATTTTGATCAATTTCGGTGTGGGCGAGGAACGTTTCAAGACTCTTAATCCGATCGCCCAAAATAGCCGGGAACACACCAGCGCTTGGAGTTTGCCCACTCAAGGCAGCTTCTTATTGGCAACGATGGTGGGTAATACGGGTTTTTTAGGCATTCCCGTCACCTTGTCCTTATTGGGTTCGGAACACTTTGCCTGGGCGTTGTTTTACGACTTGCTAGGCACTACCATAGCAATCAATATACTGGGAGTTGCTATTGCTTCTCACTGCGGTAAAAGCGATCGCCCTCAGAGTTGGTTAACACCCCTGCAGGCAATTTTTATGAATCCGGCACTGTGGGCTTTTGGTTTAGGATTTGTCTCGCGCAGCTTGCCACTGTCGGCACCAATCGCAGAATTGTTAACAACAGGTGCTTGGACGGTAATTACTTTATCTTTAATTACGATCGGGATGCAGTTGAGCAAGTTGAATTCCTTGCACAACCTCAAACAAGTTTTGGCTTGTCTGGCGATTAAAATGTTGTTAATTCCCTTGGTAATTGGCACGGGATTAACATTTTTGGGGATCGCGGGCGCGCCGCGACTTGTGCTAGTGCTGCAAATGGCGATGCCTCCTGCTTTTGGTACTACGTTGTTGGCAGAAGCTTTCAATCTGGATCGCGAATTAGCCGTAACTGCGATCGGCCTCGGCTGCGTTAGTTTATTATTCACTATTCCCCTATGGATGAGGCTATTTAATTTTTAATAAAAATAGGATTTGGTAAGTTTAAAAAGTGTATTGTTTCAGTGATCCCCATCACAATTTTTGAGCGCTCTATGTCATATTAATTTAACAATCACTGGACAGGGAAAGTGTATTGGCTTCTGCTAATGTGGAAATAGCCGGCGGAGGACGGGAAGAATAAAAGTATGGCAAGTATAAATTTTACATTGACAGGTTATCAAATTCTCGCTCGCATTTACTCAGGAAATCGCACCCTAGTTTATCGAGCTTTCCGCACTGGCGACCAAAAACTGGTCGCCATCAAAGTCTTGCGGAGTCAGTATCCCAGCTTCAGCGAACTGGTGCAATTTCGTAATCAGTACACGATCGCCAAAAACCTCAACTTGCCCGGAATCATCGAAACCTACAGCTTGGAAACCTACCACAACAGCTATGCGTTGGTAATGGAAGACTTTGGGGGAATTTCTCTGAAGGAATGGACGGAAAAAAGGGAAACTCGGCCGACTCTGATCGAGTTTTTGCAAGTGGCGATCGACCTGAGCAATATATTAGATATACTCTACCGCCACCGGATAATTCACAAAGACATTAAACCCGCCAATATTTTAATTCATCCCCAAACAAAACAAGTCAAACTCATTGACTTTAATATTGCATCTTTGCTACCAAGGGAAACTCAAACCCTGATGAATCCTAACCTGCTGGAAGGGACACTCGGCTATTTTTCTCCCGAACAAACGGGAAGGATGAATCGCCGCATAGACTACCGCACTGACTTTTACTCTTTGGGCGTGACTTTTTACGAATTGCTGGCGGGACGATTGCCGTTTCAATCCAACGATGTGATGGAATTAGTACACTGTCATATTGCGAAGCAACCACCATCACTGCATGAAATCAATCCTGAAATCCCGCCTGTACTCTCGGAGATTGTCAGCAAATTAATGGGGAAAAATGCCGAAGACCGCTATCAGAGTGCGTTAGGGCTGAAATTCGATTTAGAATGTTGTTTGGAGCAACTTGAAGAAAACGGTAGGATAAAGAGTTTTGCGATCGCGCAGAGGGATGTTGGCGATCGATTCATTATACCAGAAAAACTCTATGGTCGCGAAACTGAAGTAGAAACCCTACTCCAAGCCTTTGATCGCGTCAGTAGTGGCACAACTGAAATGATGCTAGTAGCAGGTTTTTCGGGGATTGGGAAAACTGCAATTGTGCATGAAGTTCACAAACCAATTGTCCGCCAGCGCGGCTATTTCATCAAAGGCAAATTTGACCAATTTAACCGCAATATTCCTTTCTCAGCTTTTGTCCAAGCATTTCGAGATTTAATCGGACAAGTGCTGAGCGAAAGTGACGAAATGTTGAAAAATTGGCAAACTCAAATATTCCAAGCACTGGGCGATAACGGTCAAGTCATTATTGAAGTAATTCCCGAACTCGAAAGAATTATTGGGAAACAACCACCCGCACTGGAATTATCAGGAACTGCGGCACAAAATCGGTTTAATTTGCTGTTTCAAAACTTTATTAAGGTGTTCACAAAGCCAGAACATCCCCTGGTGATGTTTTTGGATGATTTGCAGTGGGCAGATTCCGCCTCGCTGCGGTTAATGCAACTGCTTGTTACCGAGTCGGAAACCGGCTATTTATTAGTAATTGGTGCCTACCGAGATAATGAAGTATTGGCAGCACATCCGTTGATGCAGACACTGGATGCAGTGGTCAAAGGTGGGGCAACGGTGAATACTATTACCCTGGAACCGTTGAGTTCAACAAGTCTAAATCATTTGGTTGCTGATACGCTCAATTGCGATCCATCTTGGGCAATACCGTTGGCGGAATTGGTGGCACAAAAAACCCAGGGAAATCCCTTTTTTGCAACGCAGTTTCTCAAAGCACTGCATCAGGATGGGCTGATTGAGTTTGATCGGCTTGCTGGTTACTGGCAGTGCGATATTGTGCGAGTTCGGGAGGCAGCGCTGACGGATGATGTGGTCGAGTTTATGGCGTTGCAGTTGCAAAAATTGCCGCCCGCGACTCAGAATGTGTTGAAGTTGGCTGCTTGTGTTGGGAATCACTTTGATTTGGGGACTTTGGCAGTTGTTTCCAAGCAACTGGAAACCGAAACGGCGGCGGATTTGTGGAAGGCTTTGCAAGAGGGGTTAATCCTGCCTGAAAGTGAAATATACAAGTTTTATATGGGGCGAGAAAGACGGGAGGAGACCGAAAATTCGGAGGTGGTAAATTACAAGTTTTTGCACGATCGCGTTCAGCAAGCCGCCTATTCTTTAATTCCCGAACAAGAGCGAGCGCGAGTTCACTATCAGATTGGACAATTGCTGATCCAGCAAATTTCACCTGCAGCTATAGAAGAGCAAATTTTTTCAGTTGTCAATCAGTTGAATTATGGTATTGCGCTGATTGAAGACCAAACACAACGTGATGATTTGGCACAACTAAACCTCACGGCTTGCCGCAAAGCCAGAGCTGCTACTGCTTATCAAGCTGCTCGCGAGTATGCTGCGATCGGGCTAAATTTGCTTGGAGAGAGCGCTTGGCAACGACAGTACGAGATGACCTTGAACTTGCACGACATAGCCGCAGAAGTGGCTTCACTCTGTGGCGAATTTGACCAGATGAATCAGTGGATTGATACTGTGATTCATCATACCAGAACTCCCCTAGAGCGAGTCAGCGTTTACATCGTCAAAATTCAGGCATTATCGTCCCAGAACAAGTTTTTAGAAGCAATTGCTATCGGTTTGTTGAGTCTCAAAGAATTAGGAGTTGAGTTGCCCGATCGCCCTACATCAGAAGATATTCAGCAAGCAGTGCAGGAAATTAATAGCTCGATCGCCGATCGACCGATTGAAGAGTTATTCGATCTGCCAGCGATGGTAAACCCCCAAAAACTGGCCACGATGCAAGTGGCGGCAAGTATGGGGTCAGTTTGTTATCTGGTTGGTTCGTCTTTGTTTGCACTGGTGACTGCCTTACAGGTAAATTTATCTATCCAATATGGCAACAGTCGTACTTCAGCTTATAGCTATGGTTGTTATGGGATGATTCTCAACAACTTTCTACAAGATGTGACAGTAGCCGATCGGTTTTGCCGATTAGCTTATCGTCTTGCCAGTGGGGCGGAGGCCAAAAATATTCGCTCTGCAACTTTTGCTGCGCTCGGGATCTGTTTGCACCATCACAAATCGCACTTGCGGGAAACTCTCCCCATTCTTCAGGCAGGCTATCAAGTCGCATTAGAAACAGGCAATCTAGAGTTTGTCGGGTATAATGGGCAGGGATTCTGTCTAAATTCCTACTGGTGCGGTCAACCTTTGGCAGAACTTGAGCCCCAAATTCGGGCATACCGTCAGCAATTATTCGACCTCAACCAACTAGCAACGGCAAATTATTGTTCGGTTTTTTGGGAAACAACGCTGTTTTTATTGGGTAATCCAAACAACTTTGAGATTTCCTTTGAAGTGGAAGGCTATGATGAGAAGCTGGTTTCTGAGTCGCTTGCCTCTAACGATTTTTACCGACTCTGCATCTTCTATTTCTACAGGGCAACGTTGAGATTCCTGCTGGAAGACATTGCTCGGGCCTCCGCAGATGTTGATCGAGCAAGACAGTATATAGCGGGAACCGTAGGAACTACTTGCGAAGCAGGTTTATATTTCTATGACTCACTCATAGCCCTTGCCACTCCTGAGTCCGATGCTGAGTTAGAAACGCAGTCGCAACGAGTTCAGGAAAATCAAAGTAAGTTGCAGCATTGGGCCGAACACGCCCCCATGAATTATTTGCATAAGTGGCAGTTGGTAGAAGCAGAGAAATACCGAGTTGCCAGACAGAGGGCAGAAGCTATTGAAATGTACGATGGCGCCATTTCTGGAGCGAAAGAAAACGAATACATCCAAGAAGAAGCTCTCGCTAACGAACTAGCAGCTAAATTCTACCTCGACTGGGGCAAAGAAAAAGTAGCGCAAGCTTATATGCAAGAAGCCTACTACTGTTATGCTCGCTGGGGTGCGAAAGCCAAAATCGATGACTTAGAAAAACGGTATCCCCAACTTCTTGCTCCCATATTGCAGGCAAGAGAAAATCGTTGTTTAATCTGCGAAACCCGCCTCCACCCAATCAATAAATCGTCAATTTTACCTCAAAGATTCCAAACAATTCTATCGAGCAGCAACAATATTTACGAAACCCTCGATTTCGCGGCTATTCTCAAAGCTTCCCAAACTCTATCGAGTGAAATTAAATTAGAAAAATTGCTGGCTGGATTGATGTCTGTCGTGATGGAAAATGCCGGGGCAAAAAAAGCTGTTCTGCTATTGATGAAGGATGGGAATCTCGCCATCGAAGCCGTAGCCTCCTTCAATCAAGATGTCATCTCAATATCTGTACCGCTGTCAGCCAGCGACGACTTTCCCTCTGCTGTGGTCAACTATGTTAAGCGGACTTGGAAAACTGTCGTTTTGGATTATGCAGCAGTACAAAAGGATTTTATTGCCGATCCGTATTTGATACAGAAAAAGCCCAAAAGTGTGCTGTGCGCGCCCATTTTAAATCAGGGTAAATTAATCGGGTTGCTATATCTAGAAAATAACTTGACAATTGGTGCATTTACAGAAGATCGCACAGAAGTTATTCAACTTTTGTGCGCCCAAGCGGCTATCTCTATAGAAAATGCTCGATTGTACCAACAATCTCAAGCTTATGCAAAAGAATTAGAGCGATCGCTCCTTGATTTGCAGCAAGCACAGTTACAGATCGTGCAAAGCGAAAAAATGTCCACGTTGGGCAATCTAGTCACAGGAATAGCCCACGAAATTAATAATCCTGTCGGCTTTATTAGCGGCAATATTGAGGAAGCAACAACCACGATTAAAGATTTGATTAATCACTTAAAATTATATCAAGAAAAACTGCCCAATCCTGGCAAAGAAATTGAAGAAGATGCTGAGGAGATTGATTTAGAGTATGCCTTAGAAGATTTGCCCAAGATGCTGTTGTCGATGAAAGTGGGGTGCGATCGCATTCGCGGCATTAGCACCAGCCTCCGCACCTTCTCCAGAGCCGATAAAGACTACAAAGTTCCGTTTAATATCCATGAGGGCATTGACAGCACCATCTTAATTTTGAAACACCGGCTCAAAGCCAACGAACACCATCCTGCGATCGAAGTCGTCACAGACTACGGCAATCTCCCCCCTATCGAATGCTTTCCTGGTCAACTGAACCAAGTCTTTATGAACCTGCTTGCTAACGCGATCGATGCCCTAGAAGAATCAAACCAAGGACGCAGTTTGGAGGCAATTAAAGCAAATCCACACTGTATCACTGTTCGTACCAGTCTGTCGGGTGATCGACATATCAAAATTCAGATTGCCGATAACGGTGCGGGTATGACTGAAGCAGTAAAACAGCGGATTTTTGACCATTTATTTACCACGAAGGCAGTAGGAAAAGGTACTGGGTTAGGATTGGCGATCGCCCGCCAGATTGTAGTCGAAACCCACGGCGGAACAATTAATGTCAATTCTATTTTGGCGGGAGGGAGTGAATTTGAGATAGTGTTACCTGTTACTGAATAAAAGTTGACTGTTGACTGATGACTGTTGACTGCGGAGTGTTGACTGTTAACTGATGACTGTTAACTGTTGACTAATGACTAATGACTAATGACTAATGACTAATGACTAATGACTAATGACTAATGACTAATCGGGCATTATACCAGCCCCGATCGCAACTGCGGACACGAGCAAAACTTCCAGCGCCCCTTCGCCAGATTGCCAAAATCTCAATTATGCTAACCTAGGCAAGCAGCAATCCCTTGTCACGAAGGCGATTAACATAATTTCAAACAATTTATTTTATTGAGGACCGGTGTATCCCGTATGGCAAACCTGATCGGCACAGACAGCAACGACTTTATTCTAGGAACTCCGCTGAGCGATCGAATTCGCGCCTTAGATGGCGATGATTCGCTCCTGGGTGCGGGAGGAGATGACACCCTAGAGGGCGACGGCGGCAACGACCAGCTTCTTGGAAGTGACGGAGCAGATTCGCTGATTGGCGGTGAAGGAAATGACGAACTTATTGGCAACCAAGGCCGCGATTTTGCTTCCGGCGGAAACGGCGACGACTCGATTCGTGGCGGTTTAGGCAACGACATCCTCGAAGGCAACGACGGGATAGACAGCGTGTTGGGAGATGCAGGGGACGACTTAGTTTTTGGCAACGGAGGCTTTGATGTAATTGCCGGCGGTACTGGCAACGACACCCTCACAGGGAATGACGGCGACGATTCCGTGTTCGGGAATGCTGATGACGACTTTCTCTACGGGAATGCGGGGAACGATTCTCTCAACGGCGGCAGTGGTAGAGATCAAATGTTGGGCGCTGAGGGCAACGATTATTTGACCGGCGGCGACGGCGACGACACTTTGTACGGCAATGCCGACAACGATTCGCTCTTCGGAGATGCTGGTAATGACCAGATATTCGGCGGCAAGGCTGACGATACAGTTTTTGGCGGCACCGGTTCCGATACCCTTCGCGGCGATGAAGCCGACGACTCGGTACTGGGAGAAGAAGGTAATGACTTTCTGTTTGGTGGCAAAGGTAATGATGGTATCGACGGTGGTTTTGGCGATGACTCCTTGGCTGGAGGTATCGGCGACGATACAATTTTGGGCGGTTTTGGCAATGACAATTTATTTGGAGCAGAGGGTAATGATTCTTTAATCGGAGGCGAGGGTTCGGATACTCTGACTGGCGGCAGCGGCAGCGATGTTTTTGGATTGGGAGCCGGGCCTGGCAGTCTGGCTTTAATTACTGATTACAATGACACAGAGGATTTCTTTGGACTGCCGAGCAATTTATCTTTCGCTCAACTGCTAGTTACCCAAGGCAACGGTGCAAATGTCAGGGATACAGTAATTACGACACTCGACGGCAAGCTTTTAGCAATTTTGATCGACACTCCGGCGGCGCTGATCGAAGCGAATGATTTTATCGCTGTGACTGGGACGGCTACTCCCAGGCCAACCACCATTACCACTACAACTACAACTACAGTTACAAGCACAATTACAGATCCAGCTCAACCTCAAACTTCAACTACAGAATCACTTCCAACTCCGCCTCCAACTCCCACGGAAGCACCGACTCCAACTCCCACGGAAGCACCGACTCCAACTCCCACGGAAGAAGCGACGCCGACTCTCACGGAACCAGCGACGCCGACTCCGACGCCGACTCCGACTCCCACAGCAGCACCGACGCCGACTCCCACAGCAGCACCGACTCCGACTCCCACAGCAGCACCAACTCCGACTCCCACAGCAGCACCAACTCCGACTCCCACAGCAGCACCAACTCCGACTCCGACGCCGACTGCTACGAGGATTCCGATTCCGCCGACTGTTAGCGTGCCTGATTCGCCTCTGCTATCAATTAGTTCGATCCCCCCGACTCCCGGACTATTGCCAATGCCCGGCCAGATGCCGAGCTTCCCGACGGCGGTGCCGAACCAGATACCTTTTCCTACACCTTTTCCTCCACCTTCGGGGTTGTAGGCGCGATCGCGCCGCTCAGTGATGAGTTATGAGTTAATGTAAAACTCAATAAACTCATCACTCAAAACTATTTAACGTCTTGGGGAGTTTCGGCCGAGTCTTCTGGCGACTCGGCTGGAGAATCTTCTAGGGGAGATAATTGTTGGCTGTACCCCAAGAGCGATCGAAGTTTCATGCGGTGGATGTAAGGCCAGCCGCCATTGGCTTCAATATTCCTAAGCAGTTTGTAAAGTGCTTGGCGGTTGTCGGGAAAAGACGCTTGAAATAAACCGTCCCGAATTTCCCGGTGCGAAGCTTCCAGCCTCCGCAGCAGGGCCAAAAGCAGCAGACTGTCTCCCTGACAACTTTCGCCTAAAGTCCGAATCGCCTCTGTCAGCGATTGCATTTGAGACTGCAACTTTTCTGACTCTAAATCTTTGCCGTTGTCCATACTGCTGCTTCCTTTGAAATCTACAAGGCCTTTGTCCCCAGCCTTTTGGTCAACCGACTAATCGAGCTAGTCGCGATCGCCATTCGGGGTCATAAGCAAAGTAACTTAAGTAGGTTGACTTAAGCAATATTAATTTGCAGTCCAAGTCAGGAAAAGAGCACAACCCGTCGTACCATGTGTATTGGGCTGCGATCCGAACATGATTGAGAAATCATAAGTTCATGCTTATTTTCACGGCGCACTAGCTTGATTTTTTGAGTCAATGCCGGTCTCGGTGAAGCGAGGGATCAGGATCTAAATGCTACCCTAAGCGCTGGCCTAGCCTGCCGGCGGGCAATTATATTTTGCTCGAACTAGGGCTTTTTCTTAATATAATCCGATGTTGGATATTGAGGTTTGCAATGAAATATCGTGCTTTAATTGTTGCACTTTTAGCTTTTTGCATGAGTGCGCTGGTTGCTTGTTCTTCTGCTTCTGACACGACGGTGGCAACTACCGAGTTGCTCACCTACGACCAGATTAGAGGTACTGGCTTGGCTAATAACTGCCCTAGCTTGGCAGAAACTTCTCGGGGATCGATCCCCATCGAAGCGGGCGCCACCTATAAACTGACTGGTTTGTGTTTGCAGCCCACAACTTATTTTGTGAAGGAAGAACCAGCAAACAAACGCCAAGAAGCGGAATTTGTGCCTGGTAAATTGCTGACACGGTTCACGTCGAGCATTGACCAAGTTCAAGGTACGCTCAAGGTCGGTACTGACGGCACTCTGACTTTCACAGAAGAAGACGGCTTGGATTTTCAAGCTATTACGATTCAGTTACCGGGCGGAGAGCAAGTACCTTTCTTGTTTACCATTAAACAGCTAGTGGCCAGTTCCGAACCGGGAGTAGTTGCTATCAATACTTCCACCGATTTGCGAGGGGAGTTTAACGTTCCTTCTTACCGCAGCGCAGGCTTTTTAGACCCTAAAGCTCGCGGGGTATCGACTGGCTATGACAATGCTGTAGCGCTTCCGGCTTCTGATAATTCCAAACGTGTGCGGGCTAATGTTAAGGTGGCTGACACCCGCACCAAAGCTGGCAAAATTTCTCTCCAAGTTGCTAAAGTCAACAGCGCCACTGGCGAAGTTGGCGGGATTTTTGAGAGCACGCAGCCTTCTGATACTGATTTGGGAGCTAGACCGGCTCTGGACGTGAAAATTCGGGGTTTGTTTTACGCTCGCATTGAGCCTTCTGTGTCATAAAATTGGCTTTCTGGATCGATCGAACTTGAGCAGTTTCTAGCCATAAAGCTCCTGCTCGCCCTTCATTAGCCAACAGTCTTGAGCAACATAACTTAGGACTGTTGACTAATGACTAAATTTATGATTGAATAGTGGTCATTCGCAAGTTATGAAGTTGGGATTTTTTATTAATTAAAGTATTGTATTCAAACCGCTTTCAGCTTATAATATTTTTTTCAAAAAACCTGGTTAAATTGGGGATGCGGTCGAAGGCGTTCTACCTGGTAAAAGTCTGCCTTATGCCGAAAAAATGCGGAGAATCCCGCTAAATCCGTTCACGTACCGAAAACTCAACTGGTGTGTCCGCTATCACACCTATTAAGTGCTAGGATTACACTACCTAAAAGTGAATTTTTTTAGACTAGATTGGAAACTAGATCTAAAGCAACTTCAGTCCTCTGCTCTACCCACCCTTATGCCACCATGTCTACCACACTGCCGAACGAGCTAAAAAGCGAAAATTTGCAATTGTTGCGCGAGTACCAACTTTCTGGATCGAATGAAATCCGCAATCAGTTAGTTAAACTGAATATTGGACTGGTCAGAAAAGAAGTTTACCACTGGATCAACCAGTGCGGTGAAAGCTACGACGATTTACTGCAAGTCGGATGTATTGGGTTGATCAGGGCGATCGAGCGGTTTGATATCGCGAAGGGGCACGCTTTTAGTTCCTTTGCCATTCCCTACATTCGGGGCGAAATTCAACACTACTTGCGGGACAAAAGCCCTTCTGTGCGATTTCCCCGCCACTGGCAATCCCTGGAACGCAAATCAGTAGCAGCGATCAAGGAGTTGCAGGTGCAGTTCAACCGCAAACCTACGGATGCTGAAGTAGCAGCAGTCCTTGAGGTTTCTGTAGAAGAATGGCAAGAAATTAAGCTGGCTCATCTGAACCGATCGCCTCTGAGTTTGGACGCGCCGATGCAAGATGAAGATGAGGGGGCGACTTGTCTGGGAGAATTGGTTCCCGATAGCAAGTATCGGAGTTTTCAGTTGGCGCAAGAGGATCAAATTCGCGTACAGCAAGCTTTGGCTATGTTGGAACAACGGACTCGCGAGATATTGGAGTTTGTGTTTCTCTACGATTTGACGCAGAAGGAAACGGCTGAACGCTTGGGTATCAGTGCGGTGACTGTTTCTCGGCGAGTTAAGAAGGGGCTGGATTTGCTCAAAGAGATTATGACAAAACAGCTTTAGTTATTAGTCAGTTGTTGGTTGTCAGTTGTCAGTTGTGAACAGTGAACAGTTAACAGTCAACCGTTAACCGTTAACAGTCAACAGTTAACAGTCAACAGTCAACAGACTAATTTTTAGATGCTACGGACAAATTTATCGAGCCTTTCTACGGCTTTTTTAATTGTGCCTAAATCAGTGGCGTAAGACAAGCGAATATGGTCGTCTGCACCAAACGCAATCCCCGGAATAACTGCTACTTGCTGCTGTTCTAAGAAAGCGTCGCAAAATTCCAAAGAATTCATTCCCGTCTTGCTGATGTTGACAAACATATAGAAAGCACCGTCTGGTTTAATACAGCTAATTCCAGGGACAGCATCGAGTAATTCAAATATTACCTGACGCCTTTCGGCAAAAGCTAGACGCATTGTTTCGACAGATTCTTGGCTGCTTTCCAAAGCTGCGATCGCACCGTACTGTGCAAAGGTACACACGTTTGAGGTACTGTGACCTTGAATGGTGCTGGTGGCTTTGATTAATTCGATCGGCCCGGCCAAATAACCGATTCGCCAGCCTGTCATCGAGTAAGCTTTAGCAAAACCGCTGCTGATCAGGGTGCGAGCGAAGATTTCTTTGCCCAGGGAACCGATGCTGACGTGTTGGGCGTCGTCATATATAATTTTTTCGTAAATTTCGTCAGCAACGACTAAAATATCTCGATCGACTATCACCTCGGCCAAGGCTTTGATTTCCGCCGGAGTATACACCATTCCCGTCGGGTTAGAAGGCGAATTCAGTACAAATAACTTGGTTTTGGGAGTAATCGCTCGACTCAGTTGTTCCGGTGTAATTTTATATCCTGTAGAAGCATCAGTCCGTACAATTACTGGCTTGCCACTAGCGAGTTTCACCATTTCAGGGTAGCTTAGCCAGTAGGGAGCAGGAATAATTACTTCCTGTCCAGGCTCGATCAGAGCCATCATCAGATTGTAGAGGGAATGCTTGCCGCCGTTGGTGACAATAATATTTTCCGGTTGATAGTTGAGATTGTTGTCATCGCGGAGTTTGCGGGCGATCGCAGCTTTTAACTGCGGTTCCCCAGTCACAGGGCCATACTTAGTCTTCCCCGCGTCTAAAGCTTGTTTTGCCGCTGCTTTAATGTGTTCGGGCGTATCAAAGTCGGGTTCTCCCGTACTCAAACTACAGACATCAATCCCTTCGGCCTTCATGGCTTTAGCCTTAGCGGCGATCGCCAAGGTTATAGAAGGAGAAACCTCACCCACTCGTGCTGCCAATTTAATCATTGGATTTTAGATATTAGATTTTTGACTTTAGATCATAGGGTGACAAATGTTGATATTCAACCCTGTTGTTAGGGAATTATGACATTTGTTTACATAGTACGTAAAGGATTAAGCAATTAAAGAATAAAAATTAAAGAAGCTGTTAGTTTTAATTTTTATTTTTAAATTTTTAAATTTTGACGTTATTATTGTAGCATTTTTGATGCCTCGTTACCCTCAACCCCGATCTGCAAGCTTATGGATCTCAAATCTCTGATTCGCGACATTCCTGATTTCCCAAAGCCGGGAATTATGTTTCGAGACATTACAACTTTGCTGCGCGACCCGCAAGGGCTGAGCTACACCATTGACAGCTTAGCCGAAAAATGCTCTGCAATGTCTGTTGACTATGTGGTGGGCATGGAATCGCGGGGCTTTATCTTTGGCGCGCCGTTGGCTTATAAAATGGGAATAGGCTTTATTCCTGTCCGCAAACCAGGGAAACTGCCTGGTGCGGTTCATTTTGCTGAGTACGAATTGGAATACGGTGTCGATCGACTGGAGATGCACCAAGATGCGATGATTTCCGGCAGCCGGGTGCTGATTGTAGACGATTTAATCGCCACTGGCGGAACAGCGGCGGCGACGGCTAAATTGTTGGAGCAAGGTGGCTGCGAGCTTGTCGGTTTTGCTTTTATCATTGAATTGCAGGCTTTGGGCGGCAGGCAGAAATTGCCCGATGTGCCGATCGTCACGCTAGTTGAATATTAGTTAGTTAACTGTTGGCAGTTGACTGTTGACAGTTAACTGTTGACAGTTGACTGCTGACAAATAATATTGTTGAGCTTTGCATCGGAATTATTCATCTCTCTCTTCTCTTTCTCTGCGATCTCTGTGGTTACATCATTCCGATACAATCGGCATTAATATCATTCACAGTTCTTCCAATCTAAAATCTAAAATCTAAAATCTAAAATCGTATGACTTCTATTAAATCTAATCGAAATTGGCACTTATTGAGTTCTCTGTTTGCTGGGGAAACATTTACTTATGTTTTCAAGCGACTGTTGCAGGCACTTTTAACGCTATTTTTGGCATCGATGCTTTGTTTTGCAATTATTGAACTAGCACCGGGAAATTACTTGGATACTTTGAGCCAAAATCCGAAGATTTCGCCGGAGACACTCAAGCAACTCGAACAGCAGTTCGGCTTAGATAAACCAGCGATTGTGCAGTATTGGCTGTGGCTGCAACAAATTGTGACGCGGGGAAATTTTGGCACGAGTTTTGTGTATCAGCGATCCGTAGCTTCGCTGCTGTGGGAACGAGTACCGGCGACGTTATTAATGGCGATCGCATCTTTGATTGTAACTTGGGCGATCGCGATTCCTTTGGGAATTGTCGCGGCCGTCAATCAAAACCGCACAGTCGATCGAGTTCTGCAAGTAGTCAGCTACACGGGACAAGGATTTCCCAGCTTTATCACAGCCTTGCTGCTGCTATTTTTTGCTCAAAATACTTCGCCTCTTTTCCCCGTCGGAGGAATGACAAGTATCGACCACGCAGACTTACCTTGGTGGGGCCAAATCCTCGATTACGGCTGGCACTTAATTTTGCCAACTGTTGCCCTCAGCCTTACTGGTTTTGCTGGTTTGCAAAGATTGATGCGCGGACAATTGTTAGACGTGCTGCGTCAAGATTACATCCGAACCGCACGGGCTAAAGGTTTGCCGGACGATCGAGTAATTTACATTCATGCTTTGCGGAATGCTGTTAATCCGTTGATTACGTTGTTGGGTTTTGAGTTTGCTAGTTTGTTGAGCGGTGCGTTTATTGCCGAATATTTCTTTAATTGGCCGGGTTTGGGAAAGCTGACTCTGGATGCGGTGAACAATCAAGATTTGTATTTAGTAATGGCGAGTTTGATGATGGGTGCGACGATGTTGATTGTTGGGAATTTGTTGGCGGATTTGCTGCTGAAAGCTGTCGATCCTCGGATTAAGCTGGAAGATTTGAAATAGAAGACTTAATTCAGTAATAGAAGGTACGCAAGGGCGATTGGTAATAGTCAAAAGTCAACAGTCAACAGTATTCCCATTACCCATCTCGAAGTGTTTTATGTCTGAACAAAAACCAAACGAGTCTATGATTTTTAGCCGCTTTGCCGACTGGTACAGGCATATTGACAGCCTTTCAGAAGACGCAAAGTGCACAGTTAAGATGTTGTTAAGAAAGGCTGGCACTGATGACGCACAAGAAGCGGAGCAGATACTTTCAAGCATGACAGAACTGGATCTCAACAACAATAGAATTACCGACTTCAGCTTCCTCGGCTCGCTCACCAATCTGACCACACTGCATCTCGACTGCAATCAAATTACCGACATCGGATTCCTCGGCTCGCTCACCAATCTGACCACACTGCATCTCGACTGCAATCAAATTACCGACATCAGCTTCCTCGGCTCGCTCACCAATCTGACAACACTGTCTCTGTGCGGCAATCAAATTACCGACATCAGCTTGCTGGGCTCGTTCACCAATCTGACCAAACTCGATCTCGGCTACAATCAAATTACCGACATCAGCTTGCTGGGCTCGTTCACCAATCTGACAACACTGTCTCTCAGCTACAATCAAATTACCGACATCAGCTTCCTCGGCTCGCTCACCAATCTGACCACGCTGAATCTCAGCAACAATAGAATTACCGACATCAGCTTCCTCGGCTCGCTCACCAATCTGACCACACTGAATCTCAGCAACAATAGAATTACCGACTTCAGCTTCCTCGGCTCGCTCACCAATCTGACCACACTGAATCTCAGCTACAATCAAATTACCGACTTCAGCTTCCTCGGCTCGCTCACCAATCTGACCACACTGGATCTGGACAGGAATCAAATTACCGACATCAGATTCCTCGGCTCGCTCACCAATCTGACCACGCTGCATCTCAACAACAATCAAATTACCGACTTCAGCTTTCTCGGCTCTCTCACAAATCTGACAACACTGTCTCTCAGCAGAAATCAAATTACCGACATCAGATTCCTCGGCTCGCTCACCAATCTGACAACACTGTCTCTCAACGACAATCAAATTACCGACATCAGATTCCTCGGCTCGCTCACCAATTTGACAACACTGTATCTGTGCAGCAATCAAATTACCGACTTCAGCGTTTTGCGTAAGCTCACCAATCTGACCAAACTCGATCTTCGCGCCAATCGAATTACCGCTATGTGCGTGTTAGGCGAACTCGCACAGAAACGTCTTACTCTCTCGACTAGGCCAATAGATGCTCAAAAAGCCACAGAGGCAGTCAAAGTTGCCTATGCTGCTATTGGCCTAGAAGAGCCCTCCGTTATTATTTGCAGCAGTCCCCGCGACGCTTTTCTCCAAATCTTCAACTTGGCAAAAGGCGACCATTCACCAAACTGGTCAAACGAAGGACATGGGAATAGATTGGGGAAAAAGCTAGACTGGAAATG
Organism: Microcoleus sp. T3_A4; assembly: GCF_036700465.1. NCBI lineage: Bacteria > Bacillati > Cyanobacteriota > Cyanophyceae > Oscillatoriales > Microcoleaceae > Microcoleus > Microcoleus sp. T3_A4. Next base: position 19,567 of record NZ_JAUBOY010000063.1, read on the forward strand.
GATGTCCATGTCCCCATCGATTGTGAGAGACTTTACAAGTCCGGCGGTGTGGGAGTATGAGCTCCTTAGCATGACGATGGAGTCGGAAGCAGACAGCACACTGAACTCGCTAATGTACGAATTGGTTGAGGAATATGAGCGCTCGGAACGAATGATGGGGAATGTTTTTCCCGCTTATTTGTTCGGCCTCACATACCCTGAAACCCCCACGAATTTGTTTGAAGAAATCTATTTGACTCAATGGTATATATCTTCATTAGGCGTCAATATTTCCCAAAAGGCACAAGAAATACTTCGCTGCCAAAAGCTGCTTTTCGAGCATTGCGGTTGGATATTTCCCTTTGAAAAGATTTGCGCGGTGTGCGATCGCCCCCGCCACCTGCGCTTTGACAGTCAAAACCGCTTGCACGCTGAAGCAGAACCTGCGATCGAGTTTGCCGATGGATGGAATTTTTACTATTATCATGGTGTCAAATTGCCTGAAGAATACGGCAAAGTCCACCCAAATCAATGGCAAGCCCAATGGCTTTTAGCAGAAGAAAATGCCGAACTTCGGCGAGTGTTAATTGAAGCAATTGGTTACGATCGCATTTGTCAAGAGTTGTCAGCACAACAAATAGATAGTTGGCAGGAATATGCACTATTACAAATAGATAATGCCGATGTCGAGCCGATTTGTCTGTTAAAAATGACTTGTCCGAGTACGGGATTCATTCACGCTTTGAGAGTGCCGCCAAATTTGACATCAGCTAGGGAGGCAATTCGCTGGGCAAATTGGGATATTGATCCACAGGAATTTTCCGTGCAGACTTGATGATGGTTGTCGCGGCTACACACACAAAGCCCACCGTCGCAGGCTTTAAGATTAAAGTTAAAAAATAATTTCTGACCGTACAGATCCAAAATTATAGAGTCAGCGTATATTACTAATGAACGCAGTACAAAATTTCATAGGTTCGCACCGCTAAAAATTTCAGCTTCCCTGTTTGCAGTTGAGCTGCGATCGCTCTTGGCTACACAGCCAACTATAAAATAGGGCTAAGTGATCGGTATTTAGGATTGGGTTTATTTGAATCCGGGGCCTGGTTTATATATCATTTGATCTGCCTGTAATACTTTTATGGCAACCCACCCCTACAGCCGAAAATAACAAAAACTATCCTAAAAGTGCGAACTTGTGATAGTTTAACTGAGAATACCACCGCCGTTAGGCAACAGAAGTATCAAATTTAGAGGCTGATTAGAACATGGCAGAAATTAGAGGCACCGGCCAAGCAGACTTGCTAGCAGGAACTCCAGAATATGACCTGATTTTTGGTTTGATGGGCACTGACACCATTGCCGGAAACTCTGGTAATGACAGCATTTATGGAGGTAAGCAAAGCGATTTAATTGATGGAAATTCTGGTCAAGATTCGCTTTTTGGAGATTTAGATAACGACATTATTAACGGCGGCGAAGGTAACGATTTTTTAGTGGGCGGAAAAGGCAGCGATTCCATATCGGGCAACTCTGGCAATGATGTTTTGTCGGGCGATCGAGATACTGATGTCCTGATAGGCGGAGACGGGGCAGACCTATTTGTTTTGAGGCGCTACGCGGAGGCAGATCCTGGTCGTACCAGCGGCGGTGTTAGTTTGGCAAATGCCGACCTGATCGCCGATTTTGCACCCGGTACAGATTTAATCGGTTTGGGGGAAGGTCTAAGTTTTAGCGACTTGAATATTCTGGAAGCTGGAAACGATACTGTTATTCAAGACCGGGTAACAGGAGAATTTCTCGCTACTCTCAGAGGGGTGAGACAAAGTGCAATTAACCAGGCAAGTTTCACTAATAATATTGGCAGCGTTGTTCCCAGCCCCCCGCCTCCAGCGCGGACAACGGCTTATGCTTTAACTCCTGCTAATCGGATTGTCGGTTTTAGTCTTTCCAATCCGGGAAGTGTGATCTCAGATTTGCCCGTGACTGGATTGGAAGCGGGAGAAAGTTTGCTGGGAATAGATTATCGGCCAGCTAACGGTGTGCTTTACGGTGTGGGTTCTAGCAATCGCTTGTATACTGTCAATCCGATGACTGGGGAAGCAAGTCCAGTCGGTAACGGGCAGTTTGCTGTTCCCCTAACTCCGGGGGCTGCGGGTTTTGATTTCAATCCGACAGTAGATCGAATTCGGTTTGTCAATCAAGCCGATCAAAACGCCCGCCTCAACCCGGATACGGGAGGAGTTGTGGATTTTGACACGCTGGCGGGGGGAATTCAACTCGACGGGAATTTGGCTTATGTTGCGGGCGATCGCAATTTTGGGTCAAATCCAGCGGCTGCTGGGGCTGCGTATGTGAATAACTTTGCAGGGGGAACTTCGACAACGCTGTTTGTAATTGACAACGATTTGGATGTTTTGGTGCGACAAGATCCGCCGAATAATGGAGTGTTGAATACGATCGGATCTTTGGGAGTTGATGCGAATAGCGTTCTCGGCTTTGATATCAGGAGTATTGGCGGCCGCGAGGTGGCAGTGGCGGCGCTGGAAGTGGGTGGCATTTCCGGCTTGTACAATATCAATTTAAGTAGCGGTCAAGCTTCCTTTGTCGGTCAAATTGCCGACGGGAGACAGATTAACGGTTTGGCTTTGCCTTTGCCTACAGCTTACGCCTTAACTGTCAGAAATGGCGCTGAAACAATTGTCGGTTTTAACGAGGCGGCACCGCGGGCAATTCTCAGCGACGTGGCAGTTACAGGATTGCAACCGGGAGAAAGCTTGCTGGGAATTGATTTTCGCCCCGCTAACGGTGTGCTTTACGGTGTGGGTTCTAGCAATCGCTTATACGCCATCAATCCGGTTACTGGGGCTGCAAGTCAAGTGGGTAGCGGGCAGTTTGCTGTTCCCCTAACTCCGGGGGCTGCGGGTTTTGATTTCAATCCGACGGTCGATCGAATTCGGTTTGTCAATCAAGCCGGTCAAAACGCCCGCCTCAACCCGGATACGGGGGCAATTGTCGATGTTGACACGTTGACGGGGGGAGTTCAACTCGACGGGAATTTGGCTTATGCTGCGGGCGATCCTAATTTTGGCAATCCCGGCGCGGCTGCGGCTGCTGCGTATGTGAATAACTTTGCAGGGGCAGCTTCGACAACGCTGTTTGCAATTGACACCAATTTAGACATTTTGGTGCGGCAAGATCCGCCGAATAATGGGGTGTTGAATACGATCGGATCTTTGGGAATTGATGCTGGTACCGTTCTCGGCTTTGATATCAGGAGTCTTAACGGTAACGAGACGGCTTTGGCTGCGATCGAGGTTGGCGGAGTTTCCAGCCTGTACAATATCAATTTGACGACCGGTCAAGCTTCGATTGTCGGTCAAATTGGTGACGGGCGAGGGATTAAAGGTTTAGCACTGACTTTGATTTAAATAGGGGAAGAAGGAAGAAGGAAGAAGGAAGAAGGAAGAAGGAAGAAGGAAGAAAAATAATTAAACTTTTTTAATTTACCAATGCCCAATTCCCGATTCCCGATTCCCAATGCCCAATTTGAGTTAATCTATTATTTTGACAAACAAGATAAAATGTTATCTCAAGTTTTTTACTTGCTACGTTCCCGCAGTGACGGCAAATATTTGTCCGCGAATCCCAATCCAGATGCGGCAGTGAGTTACCTGCTGATGTTTCGCGAAGACTATGACGCTTTGAGCTATCTCAATGCCCACGCTGCTGATGTTGCCGATCGATTCGGAGTAGAATCGATTTCCGGTTCTCAGGTAAAAAAGCTACTTGAACGTTGGGGGTTTAACGGTGTGGGGGTTGTTCAAGACCCGCTGTTACCCAATATTGAGTTTTTATTGACAAAGGATTGACAATTGACAAGATTTGGTATTCACCCGGTTTCAGGATGAAATCGGGTTTTTTTGTCAAGTTTTGAGGAGCTCGCCCGATCGAGCTTGTACACTTCTGTGCCCCATATTTAGTGCAAATTGTCAAATATATTAACCTTTAACCCTAAATCTGAATCCTGTTGTATATTCGTAGTCTGTTGATTTATTCCGACACGTCAGTACACAACCTATGGTTAGAGAATTAGAGCGATCGAGTGCCAGCGATCAACGCAACCCGTCTGATTTCCCGGAAACAGCACCCGCAGCCAATCCAGTATTTTTCAGGACTTACAGTCGCCGTACCGAGACGGGAAGGGAGACTTGGGCCGAAGTGTGCGATCGAACAGTCAAAGGCTTGCAAAAGCTGGGAAACCTCACCCCCGAAGAAACACAACTGCTGCACCGGATGCAAAACCAGCTCAAAACCCTCGCTTCAGGCCGCTGGCTGTGGGTAGGTGGCAGCAAATGGATCGAGCAACCAGAGAATTTTTCCGGCGCATATAATTGCTCATCAACAAATATTCTTGACTGGCGTTCCTTTGGCTTGTTGATGGATTTGGCAATGATGGGCTGCGGCACTGGGGCAGTCTTGGAACCACAATATATCAACCAACTCCCGCCGATTCGCAACCGCTTAACCCTAACCATGCAAGGCGAAATCGGCTCTACACCCGCCCAGTCGCGCCGTCAAGAAACAGAAGTAAAAATAGCAGAAAAAACCGCAACTATTTATGTCGGAGATTCTCGCCAAGGTTGGGTAAACTCCTATCAAAGTTTGCTGGAATTATCCACAGATGAAAGATTTGCAGGAGAAGTTCAAGTATTCATTGATTTGAGCGACGTTCGCCCGGTGGGAGAACCTTTAAAAGGTTTTGGCGGAGTAGCCAATCCCGTGAAATTGCCCGACCTTTATCAGCGCTGCGCCGCAATTTTGAATAAAGCTTTAGGGCGGCAGTTAAATTCAGTTGAATGCTGCGTGCTGATAGATGAAGCTGCGGTGACAATTGTTGCTGGAAACATTAGAAGATCGGCCGGAATGCGTCAGTTTTATGCTGATGACGAACTCGGAGCAAATGCTAAAAATAATTTGTGGCAACAAGATGAAAATGGCAACTGGAGAATAGATCCAGAACGCGATGCCCTTCGGATGGCCAACCATACGCGAGTTTTCCATACCAAACCTACACTAGAAGAATGTATTGATGCTGTCCGCAAACAGTATTACAGCGGCGAAGGTGCGATTCAATGGGCCGGGGAAGCTGTAGCTCGATCTAACGTTGATTTACTTTCAACACCGAGTCTTAGAAGTGAGTTTTTGAAAGCTTACGACGAAGGAAAAGCTAAAGAGTGGTTGCAGGAACGCCATCCTAATATGACTGCTGGCGAGTTAGAGCATCGGTTAGTCCGCGTGGGCTTAAACCCGTGTGGTAAGTAATTTTGCCTCACGTAAAAAACCTCGCAAAATCGGAGAAGACTGAGATGTTAACTCCGAGGTAAGTAAGGGAATTAAAAATCCTTTACCACCGTAGAGCGTACCGGGTGAACCTTCTTTTTTGAAGAATATAATCCTGGCAAGAGTGCGGGGCATTTACAACTACAGTAAATGAAAAAGTACGCCGAGCTACAGGGAAAATCGAATCTGTAGAACTAAAGGATAAAAAGCCTTTAGGGTAACAAAAATGGAAATCATCGGCTCTAATTTCCACTGTAATTTGGCAGAGGTTCACCTCAATCAAATTGATCCTTACAACTTCAAAGAACAGGAGGAAGCTTTCACCGCCGGAGCTCTATCTGTGGCGGTACTTCTCAATCACAAATTTATTGAACCCCGCTATCAATACAGCCGCGAACTAGACCCGATTGTCGGCGTATCTTTCACGGGATTGTTCGATTTCTTCGTTCATGCTTTTGGCGTTGAGTGGCTGCGCTGGTGGGTGGAAGGCCGCCCGCAAACTCCGCAAGGAATGGCTTTTAAACAGCGGGAAAAAGAGTATTTGAGTGGTTGGCGGGAGATTGTGAATCGGGTAGTATGGGATTATTGCGATCGCCATTCCTTAAAACGCCCAAATCGCTGCACAACGGTTCAACCATCGGGTACTAAATCTCTGCTGACAGGTGCTTCGCCGGGGTGGCATCCGCCGAAAGCCCAGCGTTTCATTCGCCGAATCACTTTCGGCAAAAACGACCCCGTAGCCCTCGCCTGCATCGACTACGGATACAACGTGATTCCGTCTCAATCTGACAAGGATGAAAACGGTAATTTGCTGAACAATCCCTTCGATGAACGCTGTACAGAATGGCTGGTAGAAATACCTGTTGCAGTAAGTTGGGCTGACTTACCCGGTGCTGATGAAATTGACATTAACAAGTTCTCAGCGGCGGCACAAATGGACTTTTATATGCAGGTGCAAAAGTTCTATGTCAGACATAACACTTCGGCGACGATTGAACTGCGCGAAAATGAGGTTGAAAGTTTTGGCACTCGGATTTACGAGGCGATTCGCGATGATGAAGGCTACATTTCCGCAGCGCTTTTAGCTCGATTTGATGCTCTTGAAACTTTCCCGCGTCTACCGTTTGAACCGATAAACAAGGAAACTTACACCAAGATGGTGGAAGAGACTTTAGCGCGCCGCGAAATTGATGTTTTTCACGCGGCACTAAGTCGCTATGACTTAGGTGAAATGATGGATTCGGGGCCGGCGGGCTGCGATTCTGATAAGTGTTTGATGCCGGAGACTAAGGCTAAATAGCCAATAGCCAAATCCCCGACTTCTGAAATTACTTCGATATTTCACGAACATAACCAGAAGAAGTCGGGGATTTTATTTGTTAACCGTTCACATAATAATCCCGCGTTCCCTTCGCATTCATCGCTTCTCCGAGTCGATTTAACCCGTACACGTAAGCCGCAGTTCTCATAGAAACTGACAATTCCTGAGATTCTTTCCAAATTGCTTCAGTTTCTTCGACCATTTTATGCTTCAACCGCTGGTTGACCTCCTCCAGCGTCCAATAAAGTCCGCTGCGATTTTGCACCCACTCAAAATAACTAACCGTTACGCCTCCCGCATTGACTAAAATATCAGGAATTACGTGAATTCCCTTCGCTTCTAAAATCAAATCAGCAGCAGAATCAATCGGCCCGTTAGCTACTTCAAAAATAAACTTAGCCTTAACATCATTAACATTGGCTTCTGTTATTTGATTCTCCAAAGCGGCAGGAACCAGCACGTCTACATCTAATGCTAAAAGTTGCTCATTGGTTAAGATTTCGTGTTCTACAATATTGCAAACCGAACCTTCGCAGTAAATAGCTTTGATACCTTTGTTAGAATCTTTAAATCCTCGAATACTGGGGATGTCCAGCCCTTGTTTAGCATAAATTCCTCCTTGGGAATCGCTGACAGCAACAACTTTGTAACCTGCTTTCCACAGGAGTTCTGCTATTTCTGCACCCGCATTACCAAAACCTTGTACTGCTACAGTTGTATCTTGAGGATTTAGATCAAATTTGGGTAGAATAGTTTGTACTACAAAAAAAGCACCCATTGCTGTTGCCGTATCTCTGCCCAAGCTGCCGCCAATTGTCACTGGTTTTCCAGTCACCACCGCTGGAGAAAGCTGCCGCTTAATAATATTGTACTGATCCATCATCCAACCCATAATCATGGGATTGGTGTAGACATCCGGCGCGGGAATATCGACATCGGGGCCGATGAAATCTGCGATCGCATCGACATAGCCCCGGCTCAACCGTTCCAATTCCAGTTTGGACAATTCCTTGGGATTGAGAGTAATTCCGCCCTTGGCTCCTCCAAAAGGCAAGTTCAAAACTGCACATTTAAAAGTCATCCAAAATGCTAAGGATTGCACTTCATCAAGGGATACTCCCGGATGATAGCGCACTCCTCCTTTAGACGGGCCTCTGGTATTGTCGTAGCGCACCCGATAACCTTGAAAAATTCGCAGGGAACCGTCGTCCATCCGCACAGGAATCGATACAATTAAACTGGATTTGGGGTGTTTCAGCCGTTCGATCGTATCCTCGGAAAGGGACACATATTTTAAGGCTCGTTCTAATCGGCGGCTGGCATCGGCAAATAATGATTCAGACATAAGAAGTTAGTTGACTGTTGTCAGAGAGAAGAAGGATTCGGGTGCTTAAGCTAATTTAATCACAATCCTGGTTGAATGCTGCCTCCTTTATTCTGACAACAGTCAACAGTTAACAGTCAACTGCGATATTGTCGATCGACAATATCGCAGTGCCAAGCAGGATTAAGCAGATACACTTACAATAGAGGGTGATATTTAAGCTCAAGCCTCAATTTGAGTTCGATCGCTCAAATCATAGCCAGCCATCAGGGGAATTAAATTCTGAAATAGATCGAGGCTTTAGCTGACGTTAGAAACTGAATTATTATTATGGTTGGACTCCTAGCCGCACTCTCTGCGTCTGCGGCAGGGGGTATGAGAATTGCCCTGCCCCTGCTGTTAATTGGTTTGTTGCGGATTGACAAACTTTGGTCTGAAATACCTCTATTGTCGGGGGTCCCCCCCCAGGTGGCTATCACCATCTTGGTGAGTTGGTCGCTGTTAGAGTTATTTGCTTCTAAAACCTTTGTAGGGCAGCGGGTACTGCAAATTGTGCAAATTATTTTCAGCCCCATTGTAGGAGCAATTATGGGAATTGCGATCGCTCAAGTAAGTTCGATCGAGGAAATTATTGTTCACCCTTGGATGCTGTGGATAATTGGTATTGTCGGAGGTTTGTTAGCTTTAGTCCTGCAACTGGTACAAGCAGGATGGTTTTATCGGCTGCGGGGTTTGCCGATTTGGGTGATTTTCCTCCAAGATGTTCTGTGCATTTCCTTGGTTTTGTTTGCCTTTGACGCACCACGGCAGGGAGGGTTAGTGGCGATGATGCTGCTGTGGCTGGCAATTCGCAGTTCTAAAGAGTGGTATCGCTGGTACAAAAGTCAGGGAATACCGGGCGATAGGGGAAATCCCCGCCGCCGCAAGCGCGATCCTGATTAATTAGTGATTAGTTATATCGTTTACGGTTGTTTCGGAATTATTTAACCGCAGAGGGCGCAGAGGGCGCTGAGGAAGAGAAGAGAGAGATGAATAATTCCGATACCAACCGATTTGATATCATTAGTCATGTGTAACAACAGTCAACAGTCAACAGTCAACAGTCAACTGCCAACTGTCAACTGTCAATTTAAAGCAATCCGATCGAGTGTAGCGGGCCTTGACCCGTAATTAACTCCAGCAATAGTGCCACAAAACCAATCATCGCCACACGACCGTTCCAGACTTCCGCCCCCGTGGTCAAACCCCACTCCCACTGCTCTTGAGGGTACATTTTCACTGTCTTGGAAGGGCGTATCACATCGGAGAATTTAACGCTGGGAGATTTGATCGACTCGATGACTAAATCGGCCAACGCTTCAATAAACACGGGATGAGTATTCAGGGCGGGCACTCGGTAGAAATTTTTAATCCCCGATTCTTCTGCTAATTCTCGATACTCCATGTCAATTTCTTGCAGAGTCTCGATGTGTTCGGAAACAAAACTAATCGGAACTACCAACAAATCTTGGACTCCATTTTCTGCCAATTCGGTAATGGCGTCTTCGGTGTAAGGCTTGAGCCATTCCACCGGGCCAACCCGACTTTGATAAGCTAGAGTGTGTTCGTTCGATCGGTTCAAATGTTCCATAATCAGACGAGTGCAATCTTCAATCTCGCGCTGATAGGGGTCTCCAGCCTCTTCTACGTAGCTGAGGGGGACGCCGTGGGCACTGAAAAAGATGTGAACTCGATCGGGATTCGGATTGTGGTCTAGTTGTTGGGCTATCAATTCCGACATTGCCTGAATGTAACCAGGCCGCTGATACCAAGAAGGAATGGCGGTATATTGTATATCCTTGAGGGCAGGATCTTTGCCCCACATTTCTTCTAGCTGCCGGAAGCTAGAACCGCTGGTGCTGATGGAAAATTGAGGATACAGCGGCAAGATTGTCAAATGTTCGATGCGATCGCGCTTAATTTTGGCGATCGCCTCTTCAGTAAAAGGATGCCAGTAGCGCATCCCCACGTATACTCGAGCATCCTGTCCCTTTTCTTGCAAGAGTTCTTGCAGCGAAGTGGCTTGTTCCTCGGTAATCCGCCGTAAAGGAGAGCCGCCACCGATTTGGCGGTAGTTTTCCTGGGATTTTTGAAAGCGCAGGGTCGAAATCAACCAGGCGAGCGGTTTTTGCATCCACGGAAACGGAATGCGAATGATTTCCGGGTCAGCAAACAAGTTGAACAGGAAAGGACGGACATCCTCGATTTGATCTGGCCCGCCCAAGTTTAATAGCAATACTCCCACACGACCCATAGCGGTTACAGCTCTCCCATCGTCTCAGTTCTGTTACTTATCTTTATCATATAACTTAATAATATCTTAAGTCGATAGCAAGGTATACATAATTTTGACTATGGCAACAATTTTTAGAGATTTAAGTTATCGGTATCAGTGTCTCTAGGATTGCGATCGCGCGTCTGGCTGCTTTGAGCGTAGGCGGCAATGCTCGTTTGAGTCAACTAGCCTGGGAAAATTTGACCGTCAGCGCCGAAACTAAAGTTTTAGACGGTTGCTGCGGTAGCGGTCAAACTAAGCAGTTTCTGGTGCAATATTTCCAGGATGTCACAGGACTTGACGCTTGGCCATTATCTCTGCAACGGCCAACGAAAAATGTACCATCAGCCAATAATTATTTAGAAGCTTTTGCCGACTGTCAGTTTGACAGGAGTACACAGCAGCGTTGCCATGCACGAAATGCAACGGGCGCAATTGCGACAAATCTTTCAGGAAGTATACCGCGTGCTTAAGCCCGGTGGTCTATTCATTTTGGTAGATATTCATCGGCATACAAATCCGGTATTTAGGTCAGGGTTGGCTGTATTTTTGTGGTTGTTTGAGACTGAAACTGACTTGGGGAGTTTGTTGGCAGAGGTAGAATGGCGATCGTACAATTCCGAAGGAACTCAACAACCAAAACTTTATGCTGACGGCAGCATTCAAGTAATCCAACTTCAAAAGTCAGTTGACAGTTGTCAGTTGACAGTGGTCATTAGTGCGCGGGGAAGAAACCGGGTTTCTACGAATTTTGGGTTGAGTGACGATAAATATCGGGAGAAACCCGGTTTCTGAGGTCGGCGCGCGCATCTTACTATACTTGTCAACTAATGACTAATGACTAATGACTAATGATTAAACAAACTTTTTCGCTGCTGCCAAAGCAGCCTCAAACTTGAGCAATACATCTTTTTCTGTGTGAATAGCTTTCTCTTGTTCCAGCAGCGGCCGACCAAAGCGAAAAATGCCGTCCTGTTCTACGTGGTCTACATAAGGGAGCGTTTCTGGATGTGGCAAAAATTTTCTGCCGATGGTGTACGGCGTGTGGAAAGAAAAGCTAAAATCGGGAAACTTGTCGCTTTTGATTTCAAGATAGTAAAGCGAGTAATAATCTTTGGTTTCGCAGTACACACATTCGCGGCACTTATTTACAAGTTTGCGGTTCTGATAGAAAAAGTCCCACTTGTCCCAATAGTAGGCATCTTTCATCATTTCCTGGTGGTCGTCGCACAGTTCGAGATATAATTTGTCAGAATCCGCCGGACGGTAGAAGTAAAGCATGGCGTAGGGCATTTCAATCAGTAACTTGACTGCTTGATTTTTTCGCTGGTACCATTCCTGCTGGTGAGTTTCGTAGACTTCCTTATATTTATTAATTGCTTTAAAGCTGTTGAGCTGATTTTCTTTGGCCCAGCGCGACGCCCAAACTGTCCAGTAAGCTAGCTGGAAGGTTGCTGAAATTTCTTCCGAACCTTGTTCTTTCCAGTCGGCAATGATTTTTTCCCACTCGGAACTAAAAGCTACTCGTGATTGTTCGTTTTCTTCAGGCTTTTCTGTATTGATTGGGGTGGGTATTTGGTGATTATTTTTAATCAGCCCTTTGGGTTCTTTGCGCCAATTATTAATATCGGTTGGCGTTAGACTTAAGATGAATCTTCTGTCGTGAACGGGATATTCTAAATGGATTCCTGATTTGCGGAAAGAGCGGTATTCTAAAATAGGGAGTTTGTCTTGTTCAATCCACTGCTGGCGTTCTGCTGGCGAACACTTGAGTATTGTTTCTAATTCTACCGGATCGACGGCTAATTCACTTTTGAATGTCTCCCAAAATCTTTCTTGTTCGGCGGGATTTGCTTCCAGGAGGGATACAATTCGGTTGACGAGATGATCGGTTTGGTCTGGGCAATTTTCGGGAAGTCCTAAGAAGTCGAGGAGTTTGGTCTTGAGTATTCGTCTGGCTGAGATTAGCTCGGCTAACATGAGAAGCTCCAGTAGAGTCATGACTTGCGCCCTTGAACTGGCAAGATTTGCACAAGTCTTATATATCTTAATAGATTCTCCTGGGTTGTCGGCAATTGAAATGTCCGCACGAGCGAAGCTACCCCATTGCGCCTGCGAGCCCGTTGCGGTAGGGTATCGCCCAACCTCCGCCCCATCACTAAGCCAAAATACTCAAAACAAGGGCAAAAGACCGATCGACCTTTTGGCTAAATTGGCTAAAATCGATAATTGCGATCGCGCACCCACAAACTCACAGGCACAGCATGGCCTGTTTTGTCAACCTTTACTTCTACCAAAAAAGATTGTCGCTGCTTCCTTTGAGCTTCGCTAATCTCCTGATTGACTTTTTCCCTTTCATCCTCTGGCATATAATAAGTTTCTAAGCCGTATTCCATCTGCCAACCGTTATATTTGCCCTTAATAGCGATTTGATTGGCGGGCAAATTGGCGGGATTTTCTAGGCTGACGCGGACGGGTTTCCAAGCTTGGGGGCGGCCGGGATTAGTCGCGGCTTTTGGCGCTTCTAATATTACATAAAAACTGGTTTGTGGCTTGACATTGTGCGTATTTTGTGGACAAACAACTGCGGGCGGACAATATATTTTTTCCGTCGCTAAATCTTTCCAGCCGGGGAGTTTTTGGAGATTTGTGCTAGCGGAAATATCATAGCTCAAAACTTGGTAATATCCGCGCAAAAAGTCGTAAGGGTCTACTGGTGCTGTTTGCAGGACAACTGTTTTGCCAGTAATAAAAGTGTAAATTGCGGGAGCTGGTACGGCGGCAATTAGTCCGATTTGCAGCAGCAAAGGAACCCACAGCCGCCACGCGGGAAGGCGTTGCGCTGCGGGGGGAAGGGTGAATGATGGGGGAGTAGGGCTGGTATCTGCTATTTCGGAACTTTGATCTGTTGAATCTGGATTTTCGGTGTTCATATTGGGAATTGAGAATTGGTTCGCAGAATAATATCGTTGAGCTTTGAATCGGCATAATCATCTTCCGAGTGCAGTGCAAGGGGGACGATCGCACTATAGTAGAATGCTCCTATTCATCGGGAATTTTTGCGAAGTGGCGCTCGAACCACAAACCCGCTGCAATTACGCCAGTTCCGCATAAAACAAAGACAAAAGATTTGAGCAACAATCCTGTGTTATATTCAAAGACTCGGCTGATAATTTGCAGGGTAATTAATACCATGCCTCCCCAAAAAATCCGGCGGTTTCCTAATGCTAAACCTTCTCGGATTAACCCGACAGCGAGCAAAAATAAGAAAACATTGAACAGAAAAGTGGCTAATTGAGGAATGGGAGTAAAATTGAGGTGAAAAAGCGGTATTAAGGCGCTGGCGAGAATTAAAATGCCGATCGCACCTGTGGTCAAATCCACACCATTTTGTTTCGGCCGCCGGAGTTCCAAACGTCCCAAGCGCAGCCATTCAAACAGCGTGAAACCGCCCAAAACAGCCACATTTGCCAGCAAAACCCAATCCGGCTTAGTTGGCGCAGGATTCGACGAATCTTGCCACAACCAGTGGAAAGAAAGAAAATAAAATAAACTGGCGAGAAACAGCAGGGCTAAACTGCGGGCGGTAGGTTGAAACAGCTTGCTGCGTACCTTCGGCCAGATTGCATCGTCGTATCCCCACAGCAAAGCGGGCGGTAGGGCGCAAAAAATTGCTGTACCCCAGGTTAGATTTAAGCCTTGGACGATAGAAACTTGTAGGGAAAAAATTATCGCGATCGCACTTATGGCAAAAATAGCACGCGATCGACACCAATAAGCCAGCGGCACAAACATTATACTGGCTGCGATCGGCATTTGCCGCACCAAAACTTCCAGCCAAGAAAACTCGACTTTAGAAGACCAATCTAACACGGCAAACCAATAGCCCAAACCGATTAAAAGTGCGGACAAAACGCCCAAGGAAGTCAACCGCAAACTGTAAGCCATTCCGAGCACGCCGATTCCCCAAGTGAGGTAAAGTCCGTAGGAAGAACCGCCAATGTGAAACATTTGTGCCATCAAAGCCATATTTGCTCCTAAAATCAGAGCTCCTAACAGCAACAATCCTTCACCTAGGAGTTTGTTTCGCCCTATTGTTAGGGGAATATTGAGATTGGAGTTTTGGCTTCGGGATGGGGGAAGTCGCCACAGATAGAAACCCGCCGCATTGACTGCTACGAAAAGACTTAGCAGCAGTGCAACTCTCACTTCGCGCGACCAAACTTGCCAGTTTGCGGCTACAAAGGTGATGACTCCTATACCGAGGAGAATGCCGCCGAGACTCATCAGAATGCTGAGGAATCGGTTGCGGGAGGCGGTTTCGAGTGTGTTGAATTGGTAGCGTTCCGAAAGTTGTTGGTAGAATGAAGTATCGATGAGTCCTTCTGCTTGCCAGAGTTTGGCTTGTTCGCGCAACTCCCGTCGAAATTTATCTGAAATCATTGTTTATATTCCAGAGGATTTGAACTGTGATAGTTTTTAATATGTCATGTGTGAGTCGATTGTCGATGGAGGCTGGGACACCTGCTGAACTTGCACAAAAGTCTTTTTTGAGTTTTGATGTTAGTTTCAATCCCTGATAGGGATTTAGGTTGATTGCAACGATTGATTTATTTTTGATGGTGCGTGTAAAATCTTTGTTTCAATCCCTGATAGGGATTTAGGTTGATTGCGGCCTGCTGGACAAGTTATAATTTGTCAAGTGGACAACTGGACGAGTAGATAAATGACAGAATTACACTCGGTAGTGTCTTTGCTCGATCGATACAATTAGAAAAGCAGGGAAGCTATATTTAGATAACCCTTTTAACAATACTCCGGACAGTTTTTAAGCAGCCAGAGTACCATAAGACAAGACTGAAGGAAGGTTAGGGTGATTTAA
>NZ_JAUBOY010000119.1:0-2465 GCF_036700465.1 Microcoleus sp. T3_A4
TGCCACATCTCTTGATGAGATTATTCGCGCTTATTGTGCAACTTAGTGTCTCATTTTTATTTGAAATAACTATAAGTGTCAAAGGCTCTCGCAGTTTCCGAGTATGGGACGGAATCGCGATGAGTTAATGGAAAATATACGGAGTTTCCCGATCGACGATTACCTCATTTTCTACAGTCCGATCGAAGCAGGAATTGAAGTTCTGCGGGTTGTTAGCGGCTACCGAGATTTAGAAGATTTATTCTCTGAGTGAACTGTATCGAGTTTCTTATATTATGAAAGCGATTGAAATCACCGGAAAAATTGACTGTCGAGGGATGCTTTGTATCGATAGACCCCTTGCTATTGTAAGCCACAGCCACGTTCGGATTATTGTTTTAGTACCCGAAGACACTGACATCGATCCGGATGATGACCCCACTGAAGCTGTCCTCGAAGGGCTTCAGCAAGGCTTCCATGAGGCAATTACCGGACAAACTCTCCCCTTGTCCCAACTGTGGAATTGATAGAGAATTAGGGAAATCAACAAGCAAAATGATTCAACCCATACCGAAAATATCCATCAAACCTGGATACCGTTCCCAGTCGGATGATAAAACTCCTGAAGCTGATGCAATTGATTTTTACCTACTGCGGCAACTCACCAATTCCCAACGGTGGCAAATGGGGGCAAAATTAAATCGTTGGGCAAAAACTGTTAGCTTGCGCGGGATGAAAAAAGCTTGTCCCTCAACCTACAAAGAGCGATTTGCTCGATCGATATTAGGTAGCAAGTGGTTGCCAATTTTAACACCCACCAGTGAGCCCTCTATGTGGACGCAAGACCCCAGCGAAATTGCTAGAGTGTTGCACCCAATTTTTGAAACATTAGGTGTCTCTTATTATATTACAGGAGGCGTTGCCCCTTCTGTCTATGGCGACCCGAGAACAACACGCGATTTAGATTTAGTAATTGAATTGCTCCGGGACAATATTTTTCAATTAGTTGAAGCACTAGAAACGGCGGGTTTTTACTGCCCTCCGGGTTCGGTAAAAGATATTGGAGAGGGTAGAGGGATGGTGTTGAGCGTCACTCACATGACTTTAGTATTGAACGCTGATATTGTGCTGAATTCTAATACTGAATTCGATCGCTCAAAAATGGCAAGACGACGATTAGAAGCGCTTGACGAAGCTGGTGTAGAACAATTTTGGGTGGCTTCTCCTGAAGATATTGTGTTGGCAAAACTGCTCTGGCGGCAACAGTCTCAGTCTCAAAAACAATGGAATGATGTTTTGGGAATTCTGAAAGTCCAATCTGAGAATTTGGATCGGGGTTACTTAACAGAGTGGGCCCAACAATTGGGGTTGACTGATGATTTGAACCTAGCTTTTAGTGAATCAGGGATTTGATGCGATCGCCCACAAGTGCAGACATACCTACAGTCATGATATTGTCCGAAGGCGATCGCCCCTAAAATATTTACAAAAATAGATCTGGTATGCGATCTATATCTAGCTGGTAGAATAGATAAACCTGAGCGTTAAAATCGCCAATGTATGACAGCGTTCTTACAAACTATGCAATGGAATATCTAACTTTTAGAGAAGCCGATCGAGATGACATACAGGCGATCGTCAATATTCACAATTCTCATGCGCGCGGTCAAAATACGTCGATCGAGCGCGGCTTTTTGCTAACACAAATTACTGAAGATGATATTGTCCAAAGCTTAAATAATTCATGCAAATATTTTGTGTCAGCTAAAGCCGATGGCGAAATTCTGGGGTTTGTTGCTATATCACAACCCAAAATATCTGATGAAATCTTGGATAAAATTATCTGGAAAGATGAGGTTTTTAAGAAAAGAGTCACCAGCGATCGGCATTTTTATCTCGAAAGAGTAGCAACAAAGTTAGATTGGATGGGTAGAGGTGTTGCTCAATTTATGTATAAAGAAATTTATCAACTTTTTCCAAATTCATTTATTTCGCTGTTTATTGTTACCCAGCCAATAGCTAATACTCGTTCCTTAATGTTTCACCAAAAACAGGGATTTGAACAAATAGGAACTTTGCAAGTTGACCTATTTCTCGATCTAGAAAATTATGAATGTATTGTGATGTTTAAAGCAACTTGAATTTATCATGAGTGAGTCTCCAAGCAGAAGCCGACCTCAATCCAGCCTAACAGGAATTACCAGCAGCGAGGGAACTGTTATCTCCGCGAATTGCCATCTCAAATAAGCTCGACCTAACTCCCTTGGGACTGCTTCCAATTCCCAGAGTAAAAATATTTTTTCCCAAACAAAAAGCGCCCCTATTTCTAGGAGCGCTTTTTGTCAATCTCAGACTAAAACTTAGCCATTGATAGAAGGAGCAACCAAAGCTACGGGAGTTGTTTCACCAGCAGCCAAGTCAAGCGGGAAGTTGTGAGCATTGCGCTCGTGCATTACTTCCATACCCAAGTTAGCGCGGTTGATCAC
>NZ_JAUBOY010000064.1:0-34430 GCF_036700465.1 Microcoleus sp. T3_A4
TTCTGCCACATCTCTTGATGAGATTATTCGCGCTTATTGTGCAACTTAGTGTCTCATTTTTATTTGAAATAACTATATACTCAAGCATTAACAGTTTAATTAGCATTTGGATTTGAGTCAGAATCAACACATTTCCCCTTTTGAGTTGGGTTTAAGGATAGGTTAGAGACTACTTTAGAAATGGCATCTTGTTCTTGAATCCATCCGATTTCCCCCGGTTGCAGCTTGGCGCTTTCTACTTCAACTGTTGGCTTAACTGGCGGGGAAGGCGACGGATTTGCCACAGCGGGAGATGGATTCAGTGTCGGTTTTGAAACTGTAGAAAAATCTTTATTTGACTCGGGTTTGGGAGAGTTCGATCGCACTATTTCAGGAATCGAACAAACTTTCAATTCCAGCCAATTGCCTTGAGGCGTAAGCTGTTTGTTTGTCACCTGCAAAACACTGCCGGCTGGGACTGTTCCTTTGACAGTCAACTCACCGATTGCGCCTCGCAAATCCAAGCGATCGCCCTCTTTTTCCACTTCCCCAGCCGCAGAATTTTTAATCTCTATAAACGAGCCTGTTTCTAAAGATTGCACCGGAGAAGCTACAGATTCAACTGTTTTCTCCGGCGTCCTTCCAGCATTAATTAAACCGCGTTTCCCGAAAATCGACTCCCCGGCAGTATCGATCGCGCGACCCACCGGAGGGATGAAAAAATAAGCAAATACACCCCCCAAGCCTAATAAAAATAAAATTTTCAGCAGCAGCGAAAATGGGCTTTTGCTTTTTTCCGGCTGTAACAACTGCGTTTTTCCTTCAGAATTCGCACCGCCAGGGCTTGTCGGCCCATTCAAATCCGTTGGCAAATCCTCGCTGTCGGAAATTAGTTCGATCGGCGTATCTAAAGGTGCGACAGACAGTTCTGTAAACGTATTGCCGTCTTCCCTCAAATGTGCTTGACAGTGAATTAAAGCAACAGTGACGTTATCGTGACCGTTTCTAGTATTAGCAATCTCAATCAGTCGATCGCGCGCCTTAACCAAATTAATAGTACCGTCGAGAATTGGCAAAATCTCCGCTTCCCAACATTCCTCAACCCGGTCTTTATCACTCAAACCGTCGGAACACAGCAGCAAAACGCAGTCTTCATCCACGGGAAAACGCTGTATAGTCGGGTGCAGAGTGTTGGACGAAGTAATGCCCAAAGCTTGAATCAGAGCTCCGGCGGCCACTTGTTCCAAAGCATCCCGGTAGAGAGAGTAGCCCAAACGCACCTCGCGGCAAGCCACATTATCATCGAGAGTAACTTGATAGCAGCCGGTACGAGTAATCCAGTAAGCCCGACTGTCTCCGACGTGGGCGACATAAAGCTCGTGAATGTGGGCTAAAGCCATAACTAGCGTAGTTCCCATCCGCTGGCGGCCTTGGCGGTGCTCGCTGTCGTTGCGACTGGCTATCTTGTCGTTAGCAGCACAAGCGGCCCGTTCCAGCTTGGAAGTCAGGCTCAACGGGTCCCAATTAGCCTGATGCAGAGGCATTTGCTGCAACTTGTCGCGCAGCACACCAATTGCTTCTTCCGAAGCGACTTCGCCGCCGTCTTGTCCACCGATACCGTCGCAGACGATCGCGCAAGCTTCCGCACCCGGGTTTCCTGCGAACAGCGTACCGCTGGGCGGATAGCAAGCATCTTCGTTGTGAGCCCGGGATCTGCCTACATCCGTGCCCGTGGCAATTTCAACGTGACGATCGTAAAATCGGCCGCACTTTGCCAAAGCTTTATCCAACTGGCCCATCAGTTGTTCGCCGTGGCGCACTTGACCGGCAACCATTTGCTGGCAAAGTTGCCTCAAAAAATTGGCAATAGTTGGGTGAGCATCTTCGAGCCACTGCTGCCACAATTTCCCCAACTGTGACAAATGAGGCGGTTTGCGATCGGGCTGCAATTCCAGAAACCGCACCAATTGCCCTTCCACCCGTAGCAGTTCGGGAGTCAGCAGCGTCGAAGCCACGCCCTGAGCGATACAAGGCTGCCACAACTGGGCAATTTGCCACAGCCAATTGAGCTGGCGCATTGCTGCTGCTCCTTTCCAGGAGTCCGCCAATTCCGGCATTAAAGATTCCGTCACCTTCAAAATAGGCGCGTTTTCCAGTAGCCAGATATCTCCCGATAGCTTGCTCATCTTGGACGATACCAGGCCGTATACTTGAGGTACGTGCAACTGATAGGCAAACAGTCTCAGATAAGGAGTGACAACACTCGGAATCTCTTCGGGCAGTTCCGGCAAGTGTTCGGGTTGAGTATCGACAAGAAGTCGATCGCGCTTGACCAAGTAGCGACCAGCGATCAGATCGCCTGGCTTACACCCTTTGATCCCTTCACCTAAAGCCCATAAGTAGTGTTTTGCCACAGAGTTTTGCATAAGGGTTCCTGACGCCTTTGGGCAAGCGTGCTGATCTGAACTATTTTAGCGATTGAACCTCGACGGGTTGATACGTGGCGATTATTTGACACCCCCGCTTTCTCAACAGACGCAGATTCTTAAGACTTCGCAGTCCTAATATCCTGATTTTTCAGGTTCCCGGGCTCACCACGTTTCCACTGTTGTGTGCGTAGTGATATCTGACTTTCCCCCAGTCTAGGGGTAGGTTTTAATGTCTTGTACTGACACGAACAGTTTACCATTTTGTTGACGGCCGGATGAATCTTGCTATGAGCTTTCAGGGTTAGACGATCGCGCCACACCCCAGTCATCGGCTGGAAATCACGCTGTTTTCAGCATATTCCTGATAGCGGCAATTTCCGAAGAAATCGCGATCGTCAAGTAAATTGAGATTTTAGACTAACTATAATGGTAGGATGCTGGTACGTAGAAATCACCTGAGCCGACAGGTATAAATAAATATCACTTCTCGGTTTTCTCGCGAAGGGTCATCTGTGCCTCGCGCCCTTGTTTTGCAAGAGAAGTTAAATTTAACCCTACCCAAAGACGGATACAAGCCCCCAGATTCATCTGTGGAGTCAATCTCAAATCTCAAATCTCAAATCTCAAATCGACTGGCGGATGCCAGCCCCCGACAGGAGTCGTGGAAAGCCAAAAAAATTAGATATTAGTTCAAGCCCCCAGATTCATCTGTGGAGTCAATCTCAAATCTCAAATCTCAAATCGACTGACCGGCCTCTGCAAGCTGTTGAGTATTTAACCATGCCCCCACATGAGCCCAGCGCCTTTCCCAAGAATTTGTCCGATCCGAAGCTACTGCCGGCAGTTGAAATAGACGAAATACTCACTAGCATTCAACATTCTCACAGTTTTTATTACAAAGTGATGAATCTTGAGGTTTGGGCGCTGGTGGAAACCTTGGATGGGCTGTTTCCCGGCGCTTGGGGTCAGTTTATGACCAACCGCCAACTTGCAGTTAAACAGTTTTTGGAACGCGATCGAGTTCCCAATTCTCCGGTTGATGCTGGGGAGGCGGGGGAGAAGTTTGAGGGCAGTGGGAAGAAGGAAGAAGCCGGAAGTCAGGAGTCAGGAGTCAGAAAGAAGCAGGAAGAAGAATAAAAGCAGATTTTCCCAATTCTCCCCATCTCCACCTTTCCTCTGTATCCAAGTCTAAATCTCCCTCCATCCCCAAAGCCAGAGACGAAACAGAACCCTCTTTTCCCCCGTACTCCCCTGATTAAGAGCAGTAGGAGCGATCAAAACTCAGCTACAAGCGACATTTATTATGGGTTTCAATCTTAAGTTGACATAAATGCCGATCGCCCGATCGCCCTTACAGGTGAACTTTGGAATCAACTTGAGGCAATCCCATGCTGTAGTTAACAGCGCGGCTGTTGAGGTTGTAGCTGATTTGGCCTTTTTGGAGGAACGATCGTACCAAGTGCTCCAACTCCGAACCGATACGGCGGAGGTTGTACTCGGTCAAGTCTTCGCCCTCGTAGGCGTCTACGAGTTGGTCGAATTTGGCATATACCTGTTTGATGGACTCGTCGTTCCAGTTAAGTTCGTTATCGGGGTCAATGTCGAGGGTCAAAAGGTCATTGCTGGGTACGAGTTCGTTATCTTCGAGGATAGCGGTGTATATGCGAATATGGCGGGTTGTTGACTTAAGCTGCATGAGTTCTTATGTGTAAAGATTTTTTGCTGAGTTTATTGTAATGGCACAGAGATGCGCGGGGAGGGCGGGCGATCGTCAATTTCTCGGAATCCCGAAATTTTTTAGTTGTTCGGCAGTCCAATTTTTGTAATATTCAGTTTTCTCTAAAGAATCGGAAGCTGGCTTCAGCTTAGAATTTACTTGAACGGTGAAGCCCGGATACGGCATCCTCCTAGTATGAAGCCCGTCAATATTAAAATCTTCTTCGGGATGGATGTGAAAAGCCAGCAAGCCCAATTCTGAAATCTGATTATTCAATTTGTCTATCAATTCTTTAGTTTCTGGCGCAGTAATTGCTGTTTTTTCGGGATTAATTACTACCATGATTTCAAATTCCGAATTGTAAAATTCATAAATTGATTTCATTATGGCAGAATCGCGATCGAACTCAGTCAGCGCTGAAAACCGCTCGATTTTGAATAAAATTTGATTAGCCAAGCGTGCCTTTTTAGCGAAGGGACAAATCGGTAAATCGCTGAAAACTGGATGCGGTAACTCGACAAACTGGGTCATCCATCTGAGGGTAGATTCTATAATTTCCGTGTTAGATTCATTCATCGACAATCTATGTATTTGATATTTAATACTAATTATACTTTATTTGTATGGAGGGCGATGCACACCATTGGTGTCAATTTAACGCTATTTCCCTCAGTCCGGCAGGGGTTTAAACCCCTGCCTCATAGCAAAAGTCCTCTGAAGAGGACTGAAGAACTCATTAGTCCTCTGAAGAGGACTTAAGCTATTAGCCAGGGAATTCATTCCCTGGTGGACTTTCGGTTAAATTCACACCAATACATTGCCCACGTTGCTGTTTAATGCGATTGAATTTATTCGTGAATTGTGCCATCTGGCATAATTGCGCCTGCGAGTTTTGCCGTTCCCAGATTTACCACCCCACTTAGGTTTGCTCCCTTTAGGTTGGCTTTTTCTAGGTTTGTATTCTCCAAATTCGCCCCGCGCAAGTCGGCCGAAGTTAAGTCGGCTCCAGTAAAATTACCATAACGAAGGTTAGCCCCACAGAGATTTCCTTCAGTTAATATTGCTCCGCTGACATTACATTGAAGAGTTCCACCAACCAGATTAACTTTTGTCAGATTAGCACCACTAAAGTTTGCCCCACCTGTTTCTGTATTTTTCAGATTCGCTCCACTCAAGTCTGCCGCAGTTAGGTTCGCCGATCCTAAATTTGCCTGCATCAGGTTTGCCCCTATCAGGTTTGCCGCCGTTAAGTTGGCACTCCTCATATCTGCTTGGCTTAAGTTGGTTTTATTCAAATTAGCTTGCAGGAGTTGTGCACCCTGCAAATTTGCCCTAGTTAGATTTGCACCACTCAAGTTAGCTTCACTCAAATTAACTCTGCTCAAATTACGACGAGCTAGGTTTGCTTCTTTCAGTGAAACATTAGGAGCAATTAAGTAAGCACCTGTTAAAACAGGGTCAAAGCCTCTGGGAAAGAAAGTCTGTGCGTTGTAAAGTGCTTGTTGAAGTTTTGCTCCTTCAAGGTTTGCCCCTTCAAGGTTTGCCATTAATAGGTTAGTATCACTTAGGTTGGCATTACTCAAATCAGCCTTCATTAATTTTGATTCCCTCAAATTTAACCCTGTTAAGTTTGCTTTACTGAGGTTGGCCCTGGTGAAGTTGGCCCCCGATACGGAATGAACACTACTGAGATTTACCCCACTCAAATTAGCTTCACTTAGATTTGAGCATTGCAGATTTACTTCACTTAAATTTGCATTTATGAATTTTGCTTTCTCTAAGTTGGCTGAGGTGAGATTGGCTGTGTGAAGGTTTGCATGACATAAATTTGCCTCACTCAGGTTAGCCACTGATAAGTCTACTCCAGCGAGTTCTGCACCGCTGAGATTAGCGCCACTCCAGTTAACTTTGGTCAGGGATTTGCCGCTCAGATTTACTCCGGCTAGATTAACTCCCGTAAAATCTCGTTCTCCCTGATTATACCGTTGTAAAAATTCCTCAGCACTGATAACGGGTTCCAGATTTTGTAGTGCAGAATCATCTATTTTTTCCTCTTCCTCGGATTCCACAGTATCCGCATTTACAGGAGTAGCAGGCGGCTGTTCTACCGCTTCACTAGATACTGGAATCGGTGTCTCCTCGATCGCCTCTTCGCGCAATAACCGATCGACCCGATCGCTAAACTGCCTCACAACCTCAGCATCATCAACCTTCTCAGCAGCATTCGAGCTTTTCTCAACCGCATTTTCAACATAATACTTGTCTACAAAACTTTGCAACCCAGCATTATATCCCTGTCCAACCGCCTGAAACCTCCATTCGCCATTCTTCTTATACAACCGTCCAAATTCTAAAGCCGTTTCTTGGGAAAATATCTGATTTAAATTGTACCGAACCAATTCGCCAAGACTCTCTGAATTGTAAAGCCGGATAAAAGCATTTTCAACTTGACTAAAACTTTGATTTTTTTCCAGTCCGTCGTGAATAGTCACCACAAACACAATTTCCTGAATCGCCGCATTGATTTTGCTCAAATCCAGATAAACCGTCTCATCATCTCCCTCAATTTGTCCATTCCTGCTGTCTCCCGAATGGCGCACCGAACCGTCCGGCGAGGTCAGATTGTTGTAAAATACAAAATACTTTTCTTCGGGAATGCGACCGTCTGCCGCTAACATAAAAACAGATGCGTCAATGTCGCAGTTTTGTGCTTTATGACTGACTTGCCACCCCAGGGCGATCGCAATTTTACTGAAATTAGGAGTCTCTTTAGAAAGATTGAACCTTTCACCCTTAGTTAATTCGATACTCATATGCGATAATTCCCTTACCTCATAAATGGTATTAATTATCTCATCTATGTTAACCCGATCGCAAATTGGATTTTATCTCGAAGACATCGAAACCCCAATTGGCAGAACCGTCAATTTAACTCTTACCGGACTAATTCTCCTATCTTCGACCAGCTTCATCGCCGAAACTTACCCGATTTCGGAAACTGTTAGAATTAATTTGCAAACTCTCGATACAGCGCTTTTAGTTGTTTTTGTGTTTGAGTATTTATTGCGACTATGGTGTGCCGAAAATCGAGTTAAATTTATTTTTAGTTTTTTTTCAATTATTGATTTGCTGGCAATAGTACCATTTTTGCTGGGATTTGTCAACGTTAGTTTTATCCGCATTTTTCGCTGGTTTAGAATTCTCCGACTCATCCGTTTTCTGGAATTGAAAATTTCTATTTTCCGCATCAGCAGCGAAGATGGGGCGATTTTTGCTCGGATTTTGTTTACTTTGCTGGCAATAATTTTTGTTTATTCGGGTTTGATTTATCAAGTCGAACATCCGGCAAATCCCGAAAGTTTTGGAACTTTTTTAGATGCTGTTTATTTCTCGGTTGTCACCATGACCACGGTGGGATTTGGCGATGTTACTCCGATTTCGGAATCCGGCCGTTTTCTGACTATTTTGATGATTTTGACGGGAATTGCTCTGATTCCTTGGCAATTGGGGGACTTGATTAAGCACTTAGTTAAAAGTGCTAATCACGGAGAAGCTGTTTGTAAAGGTTGCGGTTGGTCGGTACACGATGCTAATGCTAGATTTTGTAAAATGTGCGGCAGTCAATTAGATAATAGTTGACTGTTGACTGTTGACTGTTGACTGTTGACTGTTGACTGTTACAGCACTTTTCAGGTATGGAAACAGCATTGCCGTTTCCCTACAGAAGATTGCCTCTAATTTATATGTAGCAGTATTTTTCATAATAATTAATAACCAATAACTATTGACTACTGACTACTGACTACTGACTACTGACTACTGACTACTGACTTCTTTAAGCTAAGGGTAACAAAATTTCAAATTCAGTGCCTCTGCCTAACTCCGATCGCATTCTGAACGCACCGCCGTGTTTGCCCGTCACTATTTGATAGCTAACTGCTAAACTGGTTTCTTTGAGGGCGCGTTTTTCCGTAGAGAATGATTCTATGATTTTTTTGTACTTGCTAGGTGACATTCCTGGCCCGTTATCTGATATGCAAATCGAAACCCAGCGAACATGAAGTTTGTCTAAATCCGGCGCAGGTTCGGGACAGCAGACTTGAGTTGTGATTTCAATTTTAGGCTGGCGATCGGCATCTCGGAGTCCTCCACCTTTGAACTCTTTTGCCAATTCTTGACCGACTGCTTCATTAATTAATGTATGAATAGCATTAGTCAAGATATTCATAAATACTTGGTTTAGCTGTCCTGCATAGCATGGCACTGGTGGCAGGTAGCCGTAGTTTTTTACTACTTGGATTTCCCTAGTCAAACGACTTTTGAGCAGCAAAAGTATGCTGTCTATGTTGGCGTGCAAGTCGGTGGGTTTGGGATAAATATCGTCGATGTGGCAGAAGTTTTGCAAACTGGTTGCCAACTTGCTCAAACGTTCTGCACCTGATTTGATGCTGGCAACAGTTCGGAGGAAATCGTTTTGCAAAAAGTCATAGTCGATCTCTTCTTTGAGCCGTGCTATTTCCGGCGGGGGATTGGTACAGTATGCGTCGTAAACTGAGAGCAATTCCATCAAGTTTTTGCTGTAGTCGCTGACGTAGGTTAAATTCCCCCAGATAAAGCCTACCGGATCTAAAATTTCGTGGGCTACTCCGTTGACTAAACGCCCTAAACTAGCCATTTTTTCGCTTTGAATCATTTGAGTTTGGGCTCTTTCGTAGCGGACTTGAGTTTCTATGCCACGAATTTGCCAGTACGCGATGTTTAGTGCATTAGGGTCTAAGAGGCGGTAAGATTGGGAGTCTATTTGGACGACGATCGGTTCTGCCTGCAATTCGGGCGATCGACGCAGAGCTTGTGGGGCTGCTGCCAAAATGGTTGTACTCTCTGCCACCAATAATATTTCGACGCGAGCGTAACTGTAGAGAACTTTTAGTGGCAGGTGCAAAAATAGCTCTGGGCCTTGGGGTTTGAGCAAATATTCCAGCAGTTGCCTGCGGGATATCATGCCAGCAAACTCTCCTGCTTCCATCAAGACGACCCCCGGCACTAGGGGATGCTGTTCAAACATTTCGGCAACTGCCACGGCCAAGCAGCTCGATTTAACCTGAAAGTCATACAGGGGCAAATCCCAGAGGGTAGACTCTAGCGAAAGGTCTTGATGGCTGCCTTCGGAGACTGAAGGGCCAAGGAGTTTGGAACTGAATTTATTTGCCACTGGAACTTTTAGTTGCCGAAACGCTGGGAAATTGATACTCCCCAGGGCTGAAGCCACGGGGATTCTTGAATGAATCCGAAAACTCTCAAAGGCGTTATCAAAGCACCTCTATACACTCAAAACAACTACCCCTACAAAGGGTATTGCAATTGCGCTTACTTTTAAATTGTGTTTGCTTTCATAATCCATCACAATGCCAGATAGGTACGCTTCACACTCTGCCATTACTTGTCAGTTATACAGGCTTACTACTCCTCAAGGAGTGTGGTGGCTCACTGTGCCGGGATTTCTCCGATACTAGAGTGTTTCAACACGTAGATGGTTGTTTTACTTACAATCTAATTCTAAAACAACCTTTCAATCAGTTGTATAAAGAAATATTGAAGGCGGTTGAAACCGAAGCCGACTTCCTCCCGGTGTCTAAAGCCAGGGGTTCCGTCTCGTTCTTCGGTGAATTGAGAACCTACTACTAAGCTAGCCTATCACTTCACCGCAGGAGCGAACAACCGAGAATATTCTTAAGTTAATCATGTTGTGCCAACTATAGGCAGGAGAATTTCAAATTCAGTATTCTTACCTGGTTGCGATCGCAATTTGAGTTGGCCGCCGTGCTTTTCTGTGACGATTTGATGGCAGATAGCCAGCCCCATACCGCTGCCTTTGCCTGCTGGTTTAGTGGTAAAAAAGGTGTCAAATATCTGCTGGTGATTTTCTGGGGGAATGCCTGGCCCGTTATCGGCAATGCAAATTGCGGCTCGCTTGCCGTGTTCGGTTTCTATCACTTTAGTGGTAATTTCGATTTGGGGCTGCCAGTTGTCCCCGCACTGGGTCTGTATTTCGCGATCGGCTGCGTACTCTGTCAGGGCGTCTAGAGCATTAACTAACAAGTTCAAAAACACCTGACTCAACTGACCGGAGTAGCCTCTAACTAGGGGCAGTTCGCCGTAATTTTTTACCACTTCTATGCTGTTTTTAAAGCGGTTTTTCAAAATTAACAGCGTCATCTCCACGCATTCGTGAATGTCTGTCTCGGCTGGTGTTGTCTCGTCCATGTGAGAGAAGTGGTGGAGCCCGTTAACTATTTTTAGCAATTGTGAGGCTCCCAACTCCATCCCTTCTAAGGTGATCGGCAAATCTTCTTGTAAAAAATCAAATTCAATTTCTTTTTTAAGGGCATCAATTCGGGGACACGGTGCCGAATATTCTTCTTCATAAACCGACATGAGCTGAAGCAAGTGTTCAAAATAGGACAGCAGAAAAGTTAAATTTCCCCAAATACAGTTCAGCGGGTTTCTGATTTCGTGGGCTACTTCTGCTACAATCCTCCCCAAACTCGCCATTTTTTCGGTTTGGATGAGTTTGGCTTCGGTTTGTTTGTGGAGTAACTTATTTGTTAATTCGTGAATTCTTGATTGAGCGACCATTAATTGGTGTACGTCTAACAGCTTGTAGGTCTGGGGGGCTATTTCCACTACTACGGGTTCGTAAATTAATTCTGCTGATCTGTAAAGACATTCGTGGGCGGCTTCTACTATTAATTTACTGGCGGGAAGTACGAGTTCCTCTGGCTTGGCAAACTTGTACAGCACCTCTATTGGTCGCTTGAAAAACATTTCTACTCCGTAGCGGCAGTTAACTTTTTCAAAAAATAGACGCCTGGATATCATGCCGA
This sequence comes from Microcoleus sp. T3_A4, assembly GCF_036700465.1. Taxonomy (NCBI): domain Bacteria; kingdom Bacillati; phylum Cyanobacteriota; class Cyanophyceae; order Oscillatoriales; family Microcoleaceae; genus Microcoleus; species Microcoleus sp. T3_A4. The sequence goes on from NZ_JAUBOY010000064.1 coordinate 11,010, forward strand.
CAAAATTACCACTATCTGTCAAAATGACGCCGGGAAGCATTGAATTTTCTTCAAAAGCCTTGGCTACTTCTTTTGCCTGTTGAGTTAATTCAATTTGGCAGTTGGAGAGTGGCAGGTCTAGGAGAGTTGATTCTAAGGAGATGTTCCAAGTACAAAATTCAGGTATATGCAACACTGATAACTCCGAGCTAGTCTCACGCACAGCAAACATAGATGAAACCCCTGTTAAAAATTGTATTCATGAACAACTTAAGTTGCTATTAATTCGTAACTGGTAATTGGTAGCGGGTAGTTGCTAATTTGTGAAATTACAACAGCACCCGATGGGAAAACCCGATCCCAGTAGCATTGTCTCCTAAAGATTTTGTTTCTAAGTCAATATTAAACGATCGAAGCTTTTGTGGAACTTACTGATCTCTGCTGTAAACTTTTTACCATGATATACCTGCGATCGGGTGTTTTCCGAAAATTTTTAATATTTATAACTAATTATTGTGATAAATTATACCATTTTTCCAGTGATAGAAGGGAATTGGAGAACCGCGAGCGGGTTATCAGTGAATATACTGGCATCCTGTGAGGGTTCGAGGGCCCGGATTAGCCATTGTCCAAGGGGCTTGCAGGCTCCAATTGTCAAGACTAGGGCCCTAGCCAAAGGAAGTTCGGCAACGGATTCGCTTTCTTCGGATGTAACCGAATGTAACGGATGGAAGGCTTTAGTTATCGTCGCGAGAGAAGGAAGAAGCAATGTTCCCCAAGGGTTTGTGGAATTAAGAACATCCTAAGCGTCGGCCGCGGTTGCTATACCACTCAAAAGAAATGCAACTTTAGGCAACTTCCGAACCTCGATAGTCATCAGTTTTTTGCAATCTGCAATCTCCAATCAGCAATCTCCAATTCTCTTAGGGTTCCACCTCCGGCCAGAGGCGTTCTAGCTGATACCGCCAAGCGGCGAGAGTTTTTTCGCTAGACTCTCGCCCTAGTTCCATTTCACCCATCAATCCCTCTGCGTAGAAACGGTCTAAAGTCTGAAGGGTGGTTTCGACAGACTGTCCCTGCGCCTTCGCAGCTTTGATGATTTGACGGATGCGGCTTTCTATCAAACCGCCGAAAAAGTCGGACAAACCTCGCTCTTGCAAAGCTAGCACTCGGGCGACGGCGGCTGAGAAATCGGCGGCCGCGAGTGTGGCACAACTGTGCTGAAATACTCCCCACAAAACGTTTTGATGTAAGGCGTAGCGAGTTTCCAGGGTGGTGTCAAAGTTAGCTTCTAGGAGTTTATCAAAAAATGGTTGAGCTTCCTGGGCATCGGCGATCGGCAGCAAAATCCGCAGCCAACTCCCATCTTCTGAAAGGAGGACTAACAGGCGAAAATTGGGGGTTTCTACTTGCCAAGAAGTGGCAGCAGGCATCTCAACACTGTCACCAAATAAGTCTTTAAGGGTATTGCTAATTTCTTCGGGAGTCATAATGATTTTAGATTTTAGATTAGTCACCAGTCATTAGTCAGCAGTGCGTTCTCAAATCTCAAATTGATTTATGGTAGCCAGCGGGGGTGATAGCCGGCAAAGGGAAGTTCTTCTGGCTGTACTTTTGCGCGAGAACCGTCTGCGGGTATTTCTACTAAGGGTAGCAGCCAGAGGCGGCTGGTGGCGATCGACTGTCCACTATCGTTGCGGGGACTGTCTGCTACGGAGGGAGTTGCTGCTGTGACTGATTGGTCGAAAATTAATGCCAGCCCGTCGGGAGATAAACTGATTTGGGTATCTAATTGGTTGGGCAAAATCAGCAGCGGTTTGATGGTTCCTACCAAACGAGTACCCTCTTTTTTGATGTCGATGGTGGCAATGAAAGGCTGTTCTTTGTAGCTTTCTGTTTTGAGGCGTTGGGCTAACAAACAGTAGAGACGCTGAACTTGGTTGTCTTCGTTTTTGCGGGGATCGAAATAAACAGCCATAATGCTGCCGGGAATACGCAATATTTCTTGTTCTACACCTTGGTTATCTAAGATGAAAAGCGATCGAGTAAAGTCGCTGTTGTATTTAACATAGGCGGCGGCAGAGTTGTCGCGGGCCATGCCCAATACTTGTTCGTATTTTGGCAAAAATTCTACTGGGTCTGCTTCCGGTTTGAGGGGGACGATCGCTAATCCTTGTTTTTGAGAGATTACCATCGATTTGCTGTCGGGGCGAATCATAAAATCTCCACCTTGTTCATTTTCTAAGGGTCTGGGCGCCACTTTTTCTTCCACAATCCAAGGACTGAAATCGCCGGGATTGCGACGGTTGACGCGCTGGACAACTATGATTTTGCCGTCGGCTGAGAGGTCGAATTTGAGGTTTTGGTAATCTTTGGAGTCTAAGATTTTGTCGATTCTACCGGCTGGGTATTGTTGTTGAGTTCCTGAACCCGATTGGGGGTTGAGGCCGGTGGTGACTGTGAAGAGTTCTTGATTTAGAGTGCCGCGAGTACGGGCGATCGATCGATCTGTGGCGGAGAATAAAATGCGATCGCTCTCAGGATACGGTTTAAAATCGGTAACGACTAAATCTTTGGGAGTCAGCGGTATCGGTTTTGAGTCGCTGCTGGTGAGATTGACTAGCATTAATCTGCTTTCTGTTTCGCCTTGGACGCCGATGTAAGCAAAAGCTCGATCGCGGCTGCGAAAGGAACTGCTAAACGGTTGCATTAGCGTTCCTTTATTTTGGTTTTTTTCTCCGAAATACTTGTCGGTTGCTCCGGCGAGTTTGACTGTGTAGGTAACGCCGTAGGGTGCTGGATCTTTGAGGGTGTAAGCCATGCGTCTTCCAGCCCAACTAAATTTACCGGGAAGGGGGGGTTCTAGCTTTAAGTTTTCCTCGACGGTGGACTGGTTCATCGGCCGGAAGAAGGTGAGGATAAAGCCGGTATCTTCGGCGCCGATTTGTTTGTTTTCCCAGGTAAATTCTCGCACTCTGGGTGCTGTGCGATCGCCGCTCAGCAGCAGCAGCCCTATTAAGAAGCTCAGCACTAGCATGAGGACGATCGCCGTGCGGTCGATCGGCTGTTGGAATGGCAGAATAGCGAAGGGTGAAGGATTAATTTTTTTCTTAAAAATACTCACAAATCTTTCTCTCCTACTTTCTGCTGAAAATCAACTGCCAAATTTTCCCTCTTAAATTTTACTGTCTTGGGCGTACTCCCGACCCCCTGAAACGGTTTTTTTTACCAGCAAAAAGGGCTGCAACGAAATATGTTGGTAAAAAACTCGGTTTTTGAAAGTGTGTGTGCCTCCAGGACTGAACTAAACTCACGAGCTTAAATCCGTGGAGTCTGCGGCACTTCCAACAGTATCAACCGAGTGGAGATGCGAAATTTGAGATTTTACCTTTTAGGCTGCCTCCGAGCTAAAAATTGCTCGATAAAGAGAGGCTTTGAGGACAGTAGAGCACCCTACAATTATACCACTTGCGTCCAACACTGTTTGAGATTGTAGATTTTTAATTTAATCTCACATCTCAAATCGCTAATTATTTAATAGGTTGAGGGGTAACGCTTGCGCTCTACCCATCCTACTAATAATCATGACTACTACTTAGATCCCTTTCACGAAGCCTTTTGACGATTGGTGTGTGGGAACTATTATTAACTGCTGACAGTGTATACGGCGATTCCGGTTCGGGATATAGCTTAGAATATTTGCTATCGTAATGCCTGATCTCAAAATAGTTTAAGTTTGACGGGTGAGGCTTATATATCGAGAAACATTCCAAAATACAAAAAGTTGCTGCACTTTCTAAAGGCCCGACCTTCACTACTTGATTTTTGAAGATGCGACCTGATTTTATCCACTCTTTCATCTGGCTTTTTGACAAACAGTAAAATCCTGAATGAGGATTGGTACACTCAGCAAATTTTACAGTTTCTATCTCTACACTAGATAGTTGATTCCACGATAGTTGATCATCTATTGTCAAATCAATGTATCTCTTGGTTCCTTGATACATTTCAAAACGGTGTGGGTAAAGAATAGCATTCTCATACCCGCTTTGCCGGTTAAAACTTTCTAATTTTTCTAGAACGAATGCATCGTACAAAACAATGTCATCTTCTATGAATAAAAACCAGTCAAATTTTTCTACTCTTTCGACAAATTCTTCCTGAAGTCTAAACCCTACAAACATGGGGTCGCATTCAGGGCTTTCTTGGATCTGAATGCACTTAATTTGATATTCAGGTAAGTAGGCTGTAACGTGCCTGTTCGGTAGAGTTTGGATAGTAATTGTCAGGTCGCAATGAGCAAAAGTCGTTAACAGTCCATCTATTGTGTGCCTGAGTCTCTCTATTTTTGCTGTGGCTTTTTCGGGATTGTTAGATTCTTCAACTGATGTAATGTGTGGGACAGCCACAAAGACTTTGGGGCGTTTTTTTTCGGGATGTTCGTTTTCTTTGAACAAATTTATAATCCGATTTTTTTGATAAAAAAACATCAGTTTACTATACCTTGTTGCCACTCGCGATATTTCTTGTAAAAGAGCCATTTGTAAGAACATAAAGTGCATTACTTTGCTTCTTGTATTTTGTTCGGCTGACATAGAGACAATCTCCTTTTTGTTTACTGAAATAGTTGATTGATTGGAACTAAATCCATCGGTGATATTTTATCGATTGGCAGACCCAAATCCAAAGCGACTCTACACCAAAGTAGAGTGGCCAGAACCACTACAAACAGCCCTGTTAATTGAATATCCTGCCAAAAACAAGTTAGTCCTTCTTTCCACAAACCGTAGTTAGTTACTGCATAGGTAGGAAGGTCACCGAGAGCTACAGCAATCACGGCACCTAAATTACCTTTTAAGTAGTATCCCAGCGGTATACTTATACATAGATTCACAAAAGTCAGCAGATTGCCTATAGCTGGGTACTGAGACTTTCCTACGGCTAACAGACAAGAACCCATGATATTGTGGAGGGTGGTGTGCCAGATACCTAACGCCAAGATTGGCATCATCCAAGATGCAGCCTCATACTCTTTCCGATACAGTGTTAAAATTAACTGATCTCCAAAGATCACAAAAATTGCTAAACCTACGGCTAATGGTATTAGAATTAGCTTGCGGTTCTTGAGTATCTTCGCGCGCAACTCCTCCCGCGGCAACTCTGCCAGCATAGAAATCGATGGAAAAATCACCCGGCCGCTAATGGCGATGATGACTTGGCGCGGCATATCCCCCAGGGTAAAAGCGATGCCGTAAATGCCCAACATTGTTAAAGTAAATATTTTCCCTAGGATCAGTCGATCGGCTTGAGAACACAAGAAAAACAAAGCCGTAGACAAAAATATCCATTTTCCATAAGAAAATATTTCTTTAGCTGCTTCTTTATCCCAAGCAAAGCGGTTTGACTTGCCTGGAATCAAAAAATGGCTCCATACTAACTCCATGAAAGCTCCAGTAAAGCCACCGACGATGATCGCCCAGATGCTGCGATCGAACCATGCCCAGACAATCATCACTGTTGTAGAAACAATCTGTATGCCCAACTCAAAAATTACTACTTTCTTCACTGCCATTTTGCGTTCTAGGCTGGCTGTGGCAGTAGATTTAAACCCTCCTAGTACGGAATTTATACCTATGATTGGAATCAACCACAGAAGACGGGGCTCTTCATAAAAACTCGCAACGGGCTGGGTAATTATAACCAAACCAATCCAAATGAACAAGCTGCGAAGAACTTGCAGTGTCCAAGCGGTGTTGAGAAATTGAGGATCTTCCCCCCGTTTGTTCTGGATGATACTTGGGCCCAAACCTATGTCTGTAAATAAGTTGATCCCTGTTATAAAAACGTAGGTTAGACCTACTAGACCAAATAATTCGGGTAAAAGCAGACGCGTCAGGATTAAGTTACTGCCAAATCGGATAATTTGACTGCTTGCATAACTGGCGATCGTCCAGGCAGCACCTTTGATAGCTAATTTTTTTTCTGATGACATATACTCAGAATTTATTTCCTAATTACGAGTGTAGTTGCTGAATTTGTTATTTGCAACTCCTAGAGGAGGATACTGCCACTTTTATAGCTGACTTTACCGTATCTTGATCTGTATACGGAGATTGGGTCTGGACTTTCCATCTCGCAATCAAGGTAAAATTTCATCTGATTCTTACTCAACATCTAATAATCATAAGGGTTTTTGGGTGCGGGAATTGGTGTGAGGGAGGATGCTTGAATGATTAATTTGCGCTTGCCTTGGAGTTCTTCTACGATCGTTTCTCCTTCTATTTCTAGCCAAGTGTCTGGGGAAAAGGTGGTGCGGCTTTGACCGATCAGTAATTTTACCGGCAACCCGATCGGATAGGCGTCTGCCGCGCAGCAGGTAATGATAAAACGCCCAATCCACATATATTGTTCTGTTAGGTTAGGGGGGTGAATTACAAATCCTTGAACTTTGACTTTTTGACCTCTGTATGTATCCGGTTCGGGGTTGAAATTTAACAGCCGCACCCATTCGACGAGCGATCGCTGTTCGGGTTTTGTAGTATTGCGAAATTCTTGGGGTTGCAGTCTGGTGATGGGCAGGGATTCGGTGAGGCCTCGTTCTAATGCTGTCTGGCTGGTAAAGGTGCGTGGCGTTGTTAGTAAACCTATTAATGCGACGCCCAACATTAAGGTGCTGCCGATACTGGGGGGAAACAAAGTAACGTGTTCAACTTCTGTGATTCTGAGAGAGTTATTTGCTGTTGATGTCCGCGATTGCTTTGTGGTGCGATCGAGCTTTAAGAGTTCCCAACTTTTTAAACCGCCAATAACCAATAAGCCGATTCCTCCTGCTAGAGTCAAGCCAAAGTAATTGGGGTGAATGAGAATGCTTAATTTGCCGGTGATCCAATATTTAAGCAGCAGTATTCCCCAGGCTAATATAGCTAGGGCGTCCAGCCAAGGGCTAATTTTTTTAAGATTCATTTTTTAATAGTGATTGGGAAACAAGAGGGAAGAGGGAAAAGAAAAAACACCTATCCGTATATCCGTGACTTCCGTGTCGTGGAGCAAGGTCATTGAAAATCTAAAATCGTATTAGTGGTCTGTTTGAGCTAATTTATTAACCTAAATGCAAGTTGACAGCGAGGGTCATTAAAAAGGTTAACTGAGCTGCCAACACAATTAAGTAAAGGACGGATCTACCTTTAAAAATTGACAGCATTAAACCGATGCCTTTGAGGTCAATCATCGGGCCAAAAACGAGAAATGCTAACAGCGAACCGCTGGTAAATGTGGAAGCAAAAGCCAGGGCAAAAAAGGCATCTACTGTAGAACAAATCGACACGACTGCGCCTAAGATCAGCATGGCTATAATCGAGGAAACGGGGCCTTGGCCGAGGTTGAGAATTAGTTCGCGGGGGGCGCCCACTTGAATGATTGCTGCGATCGCACTTCCGATCACCAACACTCCTCCCAATTCCCGCAACTCCTGTACCATAGTATCTAAAAGCAGGCGCAGACGCTCTTTAGAAACAGGGTGGAACATCGAGGAACGTTTCGAGGTTTTTTCTGTTTTGCCTGTTGGTAATGGCTGCCAGTCGTCTTGTAGCAAAGATTCGATCGGCACCGCACCCCCCGGCTGACCGAGCATAAATGTTCCCGACTGCAACAGCAGCGGAGTGTTGGCTTCGACGAGTTCTTTTTTGGAAAACTCTGGTTTTGGGAGGGGAATAGCGCGGGCTACAGACGGGTGCAGCAGAGGCCGCAAGTCTTTTTGGGCGCTGAACACCCAGCCGATAATTGTGGCTATAGACAGAGAAAATACCACCCGCAAAACTACAATTTCTGGCTGATCGCGAAATGCCGTCCAAGTCGCCCAAATTACCACGGGGTTGATGGTGGGGGCTGCGAGCAAAAAGCCGATCGCGGCGGGTGCGGGCACTCCCTGCATCAGTAACCTGCGGGCTACGGGCACGTTACCGCACTCGCACACGGGAAACAAAAAGCCAATCGAACTGCCCATCAAAGCCGCCAGCAGCGGGTTTTGTGGGATGCGCGATACGAGTTTGCGTTCGTCTACAAACCCCAGCAGCAAACCTGAAAATAAAACTCCGAGCAGCAGAAAAGGTATTGCTTCTACTAACAAGCTGAGAAACAGGGTGAAAGCATTATTTAACTGATTTGTCAGGGCGGGTTGCATCGATCACCTACTGGTAGATTGCTATTTAGCTATACGTCTTTGGTGGAACTCCTTGTAGATCATACCAAAGCCTAGCACTAAGTTAAGATCGAGTTAATTGTTTTTGGTCTTTTTTTTGCTAGGATTTGTAGACCTTCTCATTTAATCAATGCTAAGACATGGAATGATTTCGACTGGTTAAAACTGTTGGAATTTGGCTGGATTTTTATTCATATCCGCCTCGTACAGCCAATCAATAATTGACTATGCCAACCGTCGCGGATTTGATGGATATTTCGGTTAAGAATAATTGATTTTAGAACATATGCCAAGGCAGATTTTACAGATTGCGGGCGAGGCTAACTGTTTTATATAACGATCGCTACAAAATTGGTTTGTAGCGATGACTTTAGTTTTCACTACAAACCTATAGGGGACGCACTGGCAGGTGTGTCGCTGGCTGAGCGTTACGGGGGGTTGCAAGTACCGGATCGGGGAGATGGGATGAAATCGCCTCAAATGCCCTAGCAGGGGCGATGGCCCGACGCCATCGGCATTAGGGAGCTAAAACTCAGGGACGCGATCGCTCCAATTTGGGCTTTTAACTTGTCTGCTGACGTGTGCATGGCGTGGGCGATCGGGCAATTCCCATTTTCTTCTATTATCAATCAATTATATTTCTCAGCCTAATAATTTATTAACAAAAGGTTAAGACGATTAATTAAGATTAATGAATAGTTAAATAGTCGAAACAAGCGTTAATACCGCTCAAGTCAGTATAAAATAAAGTCAGGTATAATTACCAGGGCGCATTTATCTCGGTGATCCTCAATCTTGCCTAATACTTTAAGTGGTAAAATTTTCCTTGCTACAGTCAGTTTTTTGTGTAATTTAAAATGCAGTTTGCCAGGGGGATGCCGGTCAAAACACTCAGCAACTCACCTGCTGAGCTTTGGTAGCTGAATGTCTGCTGGCAAATAGAACCCAAAAAAGCGTGCTGATAAATTTATGTTGAATACCTCCTGCGTAGAAAGACCCGTCCAACCCATCTCCGAGGCTGACCTAGGAGAACTTTGTTTAGACTCTACTCTCCAACAATTGTCGCTTTACGATTTTCAGGTAGAAGCTACGGATTGGGGAATGCGAATTTCTCAGATGTTAGAAGCTAATCCGCTGTTACCGGGAGTCATTGTCACCCATCAAGGTGAATTTGCCGGTATGATTTCCCGGCGGAGATTTTTAGAATTTATCAGCCGTCCTTTTGGGCGAGAATTATTTTTAAAGCGACCTGTGAGGGCTTTGTACCGCTTTGCCGAAACTGAGAGTTTAATTTTTTCCAGCAATACTTTAATCGTGGATGCAGCCAGGAAGTCGCTGTTGCGATCGAAAGAACTGCTTTATGAACCGATTGTGGTTCAAGTGTCGCCTCAAACCTATAGTTTGCTAGATGTGCATGAACTGTTAGTAGCCCAATCCAACATTCATGAACTCGCAACAAAATTGCTGAGGCAGCAAACTCAATCTCAACTAATTCAAACCGAAAAACTAGCCAGTTTGGGGCAGATGGTAGCTGGAGTCGCCCACGAAATTAGAAATCCCGTCACCTGCATCAGCGGAAATCTAGGATTTTTGTCCAACTACTCGAAAGATATCATGGAGTTGCTGTCTGCTTACGAACAGATTGTGGGTGACAGCGAAAAAATTGACCAACTCAAAAAAAACATAGAATTTGATTTTTTGCAAGAAGATTGGGTGGAAATTCTTAAAAGTATGAAAGTTTCATCGCAGAGGCTGACCGAACTCGTCACCAGCCTGCACACCTTTTCTCACATGGACGAAACCCACTTGAAGCAAGCTAACATCCACGAATGTATTGACAGTACGCTGCTAATTATGAAAAACCGTCTGAAGTACGGGTTTAATGTAGTTAAAAACTATGGTGATTTGCCTTTAGTCAAGTGTTACTCTGGTCAGTTGAGCCAGGTATTTATGAATATCATCAGCAATGCGATCGACGCTTTGGAAGAGGTAAAAGCAGAAAAAGATTTTATGCCTGTGATTACTATTGAAACCGAGGTAATAGACAGTTCTGACGGAGACTGCGTGAATTCGGAATTAATTCAAAATTATGTTATGGGCGATCGACAAAATGCCAAACAGCTATCATCCGCCAGCCAAAACGGCGGCTTTAGCCCCGAAGCAGCCGAAAAAAATCAAAATAACGCTTGGATAGCCATCAGAATTGCCGATAACGGGCCGGGAATTCCGCCAGAAATTCAACGGCGGATTTTTGAGACATTTTTCACCACTAAACCTGCGGGGAAAGGTACCGGTTTGGGGTTGGCAATTACCCATCAAATTGTTACGGAAAAGCATAAAGGCAAGTTAAATTTGCATTCTACGCCCGGTACAGGTACTGAATTTGAAATTTTGTTGCCATGGATTTGAAGCAATAACTCATCTCAAATCTATTAGCATCGGAATTATTTCTATCTCTCTACTCCTTCTCTTTATCTGCGTGAATCAGCGTCAATCCCTTGTCATCTGCGGTTCAGAAGTTCTCTTTTTTTTTACCGCACATGAGGGCAGATTAACACCGATTAACGCAGATGAATTAGATCAATTCCGGTTGCAGCATCGGTGATTGTTGACTGTTGACTGTTGACTGTTGACTACTGACTCTTTTTATGCTCTTAGCTGAACTGGCATCACCAAGAATGTGGCATTGACTCCGCCTAATGGCTGAAAAATTACGGGGGCTAAAGCACCGTTTAATTGCAGTTGAATTTCGGGGGATTGAGCAGTTTTCAAAATGTCAATTAAGTATTTCACGTTGAAAGCAATATCTATGCTATCTCCCGAAATCTGTGCGGGCATTGACTCTTTGCCACAGCCGACATCTTTAGCATCTACAGACAAAGTAATTTCCTGATTCTCCTCGTCGATGCTGCATTTGAGAATATTGTTTTTTTGGTCTGCAAAAACGGCTATTCTTTCTACTGCTGCTAAGAACGATCGCCTTTCTAAGGTAATTTGCCGCTCAAAAGACGGCGGAATCAACTGCCGATATGCGGGATATTGCCCTTCCAAGGTGCGGGTGGTCAGCCGCTGATCTGCCCATTCAAACACTACTTGACCGTGTTCAAAATGCAGGGTGACAGGTTCAGTCCACTGCCGCATCACCAGCATTCTTTCTACTTCGCGCAATGCTTTAGCGGGGACTGTCACCTCAAATTCTTCTTGGGTTTCTTCGCCTTCAGGTTTTTCATTGGCAGTTTGAACTACTGCCAATCTGTGACCGTCTGTAGCTGCAAATTCCAGGCAATCTTGCAATACCTTTAAATGCACGCCTGCAAGTACCTGTTTTGCCTCGTCGGGGCTAGTAGCAAATAAAGTTCCTTTGAGTCCTTCTATCAAGGCTTCCGGTGGCAATTTGAGGATTGTTCCGCCTTCTATTGCAGGCAATTCTGGGAATTCTTCCGGGCCCATGCCTCTAACTTGGTAGCTGCCAGAACTGCAAGTGAGATATGCTACGGTGTCCCCCGCTTCGTCTTCTAAAGTAATCTCTCCATCTGGGAGTCTCGAAACAATATCGTTGAGTAATTTAGCGGGTATGGTAAAACTGCCGCCGCCTGTTACTTCTGCTGCGAAGCTGGTGCGAATGCCCAAACTGAGATCGAAAGCTGTCAAGCTAACCCGCTGATTTTCCTCATCCGCTACTAAGAGCACGTTGGCGAGTACCGGATGTGTCGGGCGGGAGGGAACGGCCCGACTTACCAACGAGAGGTTGGCGTTGAGGTCACTTTGGGTGCAAACCAATTTCATGGTAGGAAGGTTAATTAACCGGATTTGAAACAGAAACAAATCGTATCACAGAAAGCCGGCGGGTCGGTTTTTCTGTGTGTAGGGGTTAAGTATGGGGCGCTTATTGCCGGTTTCTACGCAAAATTTTGCCTGTAAAAACGAGAAATCTTCGTAGAAACCGGGTTTCTGAGGTCAGCCCGCGTCGCGAACTATGTGTGTAGGGTGTGTAGGGATCACCAGTTTTTTTTAATTTATTGAATTATTTTTGTATCGATCGCCCTGTGGAAACTGTGGAAAAAAAAGCTAACTGCTGGCTGGGCATAACCTCTAGGTAATAAATCCCTGTGGAAAACTTGTGGAAAAGCTGTTGCGGTCGATCGCCCGCTTATTTTTGTGCAAAAACTGTTTTGGGCGATCGAGTAAAGTTTTCCACAAACGGAGGGGAACTTTTCCACAGGTTTTTCCACAGGCAAGATTGTCTATTATGGGGCATTGGGAATTGGGAATGGGAATTGTTGACTGTTGACTGTTGACTGTTGACGGCGTTGACTGATGACAACTGACAACTGACAACTGACAACTGACAACTGTCAACCGACAACTGACAACTGACAACTGACAACTGACAACTGACTTCTTCTCAAGTTTTGCGGCTGACAGCGTTAATTCGATCGCTCAACTGACGCAAAGTTTGGGCCAAATTCGGGTCAGTGTTCCGCAACTGAGCAATTTTGTCGCAACTGTAAAGCACAGTCGTGTGATCTTTGCCACCGAACACTTCTCCAACTTTCGGCAAACTCAAACCAGTATGCTGCCGAATTAAATACATCCCTATTTGACGTGCGAGACTAATTTCTCGCCTGCGGGAAATACCTTTCAAATCTTCAACAGAAACATCAAACTCCTCAGCCACAACTGCAATTACTGCATCTGGCGTTGCCTCTACACTTTCAGTTTGCGGATTCAAAACCGGGGCGATATTTTCCACAGTCATCGGCAAACCGGTAATTGAAAGATATGCTACCGCCCGAATCAAAGCACCTTCTAATTCCCGAACGTTGGAAGTGTAACTAGAAGCAATGTATTCAATCACATCTCGCGGCAGCCGCATATTTTCATACTCAGCTTTTTTCTGCAAAATTGCCATCCGAGTTTCCAAGTCTGGCAATTGAATGTCGGCAATTAATCCCATCGAAAATCGGGAACACAAACGCTCTTGCAGGCGGGGGATTTGCTGCGGCGGGCGATCGGAAGCTAAAACTACTTGATTCCCGGCTTCGTGCAAAGTATTAAAAGTGTGAAAAAATTCTTCTTGAGTGTATTCTTTCCCTTCAATAAATTGGATGTCATCTATTAATAAAACATCGGCTGCCCGATAATGGTCGCGGAAAGTTTGCATACTGTCTTTGCGAATGGCGGCGATTAAATCGTTAGTAAATTTCTCAGTAGAAACGTAAAAAATCTTGGCGTTGGGGTCAATTTCCAAGCGATAATGACCGATCGCCTGCATCAAATGAGTTTTGCCCAAACCAACGCCACCGCACAAAAATAGGGGATTGAATTCTCGGCCCGGAGACTCGGCTACCGCGAGGGAGGCCGCGTGAGCCATGCGGTTGTTAGAACCGACGACAAAGCGGGAAAATAGGTATTTGGGGTTTAAATTGGCGGGTTTGGGGGGGTGAAGCGAGTGGCTTTCCGGGACATCCGCGATGGGGGAGGGCCAAATTATGGCCGAGTCGCTGCTGCCGCCTGTTTCGTTTCCCCCGGCAATTGTCAAGTAAATGTCTACGGGATAGCCCAGAATTTCTGCGACTGCATCGGCAAGGATTTCTCTGTAATATTTTTGCAACCAATTGCGAGCAAAGGGGTTGGGGGCGCTGACGATCAAACAGTTATTTTCGAGTTGTTCGGCCCTAGCAGTTTTGATCCACGTCTCAAAGCTAGGTCTGCTCAGTTGTACCTGGAGACGTTCAAGTATCTGATTCCACAGACTTTCGAGGGGAATGTCCACTGCTCACCTCTGCCGATCGGCATTCAAGATATTAATTCTACTCTAGAGAGTTTAGTCGTCAGATGCTAAAGTTTAAGGGAGTCTGCGGTAGCTTGCGGGGCGGGACGCCATCGCCGAAAATTTTGCGGCTCTGCAGCCCAAACCAGGTATCGGGGAGCTGTTCAGCAAATATTTAGATTTGGCAGGAAAGCCTTAAAACATGGCCATGAAGAGTTCTACTGGCAAATTTTGGAAGCAACCGGCAATTTACATATTGCTGCTGGTAACGGGAGCCGGGGCCGCCATGTTGGGCGATCGTCTGACGGTTTCTCAATTTGGTGCAAATTCTGGCGATTCGCGACAAAGGGCGCTGGAACCCAAATTGCAACTGCCTCGTAATACAAAGGATCAAGCTAGCAAAGTCTTGCCGCCGGCTTCGTTGGCGGGCGACGCGGCTAATGTGAATTTTATTGTGGCTGCGGTGGCAAAAGTTGGCCCGGCAGTGGTTCGGATCGATGCTTCGCGGCGGGTGAAACCGGGAAATAGAGGGCTGTCGCCGGAAGATTTTTTTGGCATAGAACCGAATTCGGGCGGCCGGGGCGGGATCGAACGGGGCACTGGTTCGGGTTTTGTCATCGGTGCCGACGGCGTGATTCTCACTAACGCTCACGTTGTAGAGGGAGCCGATACGGTAAATGTAACTCTTAAGGACGGCCGCAGCTATCAGGGGCGGGTGTTGGGGGCGGATAAGGTGACGGATGTGGCTGTGGTGAAGATTGAAGCCAATAATGTGCCTGTGGTGGCGATCGGCAATTCGGATAAGCTGTTGCCTGGGGAATGGGCGATCGCGATCGGCAATCCTTTGGGTTTGGACAATTCCGTAACTGCGGGGATTATTAGCGCTACGGGGCGATCGAGTTCTGATGTGGGCGTACCCGACAAGCGGATCGGTTTTATTCAAACAGACGCTGCGATTAATCCAGGGAATTCTGGTGGCCCGCTGCTGAATGCTTCGGGCCAAGTTATTGGCATGAATACGGCGATTATTCAAGGTGCTCAAGGATTGGGCTTTGCGATTCCCATTCAGGCGGCCCAACAGGTGGCGAAGGAACTGATTACGACGGGGAAAGTCGAACACGCTTATTTGGGAATTGAAATGGCGACGCTGAATCCAGAGGTTAAGGAGCAAATTAACAGCAATGCTACCAGCAGCCTGCGAGTTGCAGTCGATCGGGGTGTGGCTATTGTTAGCGTTGTTCCTAATTCTCCCGCAGCAGCAGCAGGCTTGCGGGCTGGAGATGTGATTCAAAAAATTAACAATCAGCCGATTATTCAGTCGGAAGCTGTTCAGGAGTTCGTGCAAAATGCTAAGGTGGGCGGGCTGTTGCAAATGGAAATCAACCGTAACGGGCAAATAGTTAATTTGACTGTTAAACCGGGGAGTTTGCCGGTTCAAAAAGTTGGATAATCAGTTGGCAGTTGGCAGTTGGCAGTTGGCAGTTGACAGTTGGCAGTTGACAGTTGACGGTTGACAGTTGTTACCAATTAGCAATTAGCAATTACCAAGGACTAATTAATATGGCAGAAATATTACAAATCTCACAATTAGGAAATCCCGTACTGCGCCGCCCGTCGCAAGTTGTCGAGAATATTAAGGACGATCGCATTCAAGAGTTGATTGACAGCTTAATCTGTACAGTACAGCAGGCAAACGGAGTGGGGATTGCTGCCCCTCAAGCGGCTCAGTCCGATCGTCTGTTCATCGTCGCATCGCGCCCCAACCTGCGGTATCCCCAAGCACCCCACATGGAACCCACAGCGATGATTAATCCCCGGATTGTGGCTGCATCAACAGAGACAGTCAAAGACTGGGAAGGCTGTTTGAGCATTCCGGGTATTCGGGGATTGGTGCCGAGAAGTAGGGTGATCGAGATAGAATACACCAGTAGAGACGGCAAACTCCACCGACAAGAATTGACAGACTTTGTGGCCCGAATTTTTCAACACGAACACGACCATTTAGATGGAATCGTGTTTTTAGACAGAGTGGAAAGTACCCACGAACTAATCACAGAGGACGAGTACCAAAAGCAAATTGTCAACTTACTATAACACTTGATATAATTGCTAGTAGTAACGCCAGTGATGTTGTGAATAGGAGGGCGAATGTCTATCAATTTGGAAAAAGGCGGGAGAATCAATCTCTCTAAAGAAGCACCGGGGCTAAAAAATGCCGGGATTGGTTTGGGATGGGATACCAATATTACAGACACAGGCGCAGCATTTGACTTAGATGCTTCCGTGTTTATGTTGGGGGCTACTGGCAAAATTCCCGGCGAAAAATACTTTGTTTTCTACAACAACAAGGAGTCGCCGGACACTTCTGTAATACATCTGGGAGATAGCCGAACCGGAGAAGGATTTGGCGATGATGAAACCGTTACAGTCGATTTAACCAAAGTCGATCCGGCAGTGCAAGAAATTGTGTTTGTGGTGACTATCCACGAAGCAGAATCGAGAAGGCAAAACTTTGGTCAAGTGCGGAATGCTTTTATTAGGATTTACGACACTACTACTAACACAGAGGTAACTAAGTACGATTTGGACGAGGATTTTTCTAGGGAGACAGCGGTAGAGTTTGGCAGGCTTTACAAGAAAGACGGTGAGTGGAGGTTCCAAGCTGTAGGACAAGGCTACAATTCCGGCTTGCAAAGCTTTGTAGATAAGTATGCCGCATAAAAGGTCGATCGCTCCTAGCTAAATAAATCGAGGGGAAATTCGGAAGCAGGAATGTTTCCCTCGATTTTCAGCAATCAGACTCATGAGGTGACAAACCAGATGGGAATTCAATTAAAGAAGGGCGAAAGATTTAATCTTTCTAAAACATCTCCCAGTTTAACAAAAGTTGCGATCGCCCTGGGATGGGAAATAGCAACTCAACAAGATTTATCCAACCCAAACCAGCAAAGCTGCGATATCGATGCCTCTGTTTTTGCGTTAGGTGCGGACGGCAAGATTCCCGATGAAAGATACTTTGTATTTTACAATAACTCGCAGTCGCCGGACGGAGCGATCGCCCATTCGGGAGATAATCAAACTGGTCAAACTCAAGGGGATGACGAGACAATTTATGTAGACTTAGAAAAAGTAACGGCTGCTGTTGAGGAAATGGTTTTTGTGGTCACGATTCACGACGCACAAGCTAAACATCAAAATTTTAGCCAAATCAGAAATGCTTTTATCCGATTGTACGATCGCCAAACCGACAGCGAACTAGCGCGGTATGATTTAACAGAAGGTTTTTCTGATGAAACAGCAGTCGAGTTTGGACGGTTGTATAAAAAAGATGCAGCTTGGAGATTTCAGGCCGTAGGGCAAGGATATAAAGCAGGGTTGCAGAGTTTTGTTGACAAGTATAATTCTGAGATTCAACTGCCAGAAAAACCAGCACAACGTACAGTAGAACTGCCTAATTTACCTATTCCTGAACATAGCCACAAAAGTCAGAAAGCTATAGCATTAGACAAAAAGCTTGAGGAGAAAGCGCCGCACATTTTCAATCTCGCTAAGAAAGCCGATATCTCGCTCAAGAAGGCAAATCTAACAAATCACAATGCTCAAGTAGCGCTTTGCCTCGATATTTCTGGTTCCATGTCTTCGCTGTACAGTTCAGGAAAAATTCAGCGTTTGGCAGAGAAGATTTTGGCTTTGGGATGTCGGTTTGATGACAACGCAGCGATAGAGATATTTCTGTTTGGAGTCAACCCCCACAATCCCGGTGAAATGTCGATCGACAATTTCTCAAACTTCATCCACCATATACTGCAACAGTATCCTTTAGAAGGAGGTACTTACTACGGTAAAGTGATGAAGGAAATTAGAAACTTCTATTTTCCTGACGCTCGCGGTAGCAGGCGCTACGCACCTATTAAAGGCGATCGACCTGTCTACGTCATGTTTGTAACTGATGGAGAAACAGCGGACGAATCGGAAAGCAAGCAGCAGCTACAATGGTCGTCCTATGAGCCGATATTTTGGCAGTTTATGGCAATTGGCAAGTCGCAGAAAGATGTCAAAAGTAAGGGAGTTCGCGGGTGGTTAGCAAGATCCGTAGCGAGCGATTTTAGCTTTTTAGAACAGCTTGACCAAATGGGCTCGCGCTACCTAGACAACGCCGATTTCTTCAGTTTAGAAGACCCGGAGCATATTGCAGATGAGGAATTATACGATTTGTTGACTGCAGAATATCCGCATTGGGTAAAATCAGCACGAATCAAAAATCTCTTACCCTAGAAACAGCGTTTTCATGCCCACAAAATGCTAGCTTAGGGCAATCATTCAACTTCACTCGAAACATTACAAAATCACAAAACTATGGCTATCAACTTAACCAAAGGACAATCAATAGTTCTCAGCAAAAGCGAATACGACTTGTCCAAACTGACAATGGGTTTGGGCTGGGATGTTGCACAAGCTAAAAAAGGTCTTTTCGGGCGAAGCAGTGGTGCAAATTTTGACTTAGATTCCTACGCTATGCTGCTGGGAGAAAATGGCAAAATAAAGAACTACAAAGAAGATGTAATTTATTACTCTCATTTGGAGTCAAAGGACAAAACAGTTGTTCACTCAGGCGACAATCTCACGGGGGAGGGAGAGGGAGACGACGAACAAATAGTGGTGAAACTGAGTTCTTTGCCAGCAGAATATCACAAAATTATTTTGGGCGTAAATATTTACGATGGAAAAGAGAGAAAACAGCATTTCGGCCTGGTACAAAATGCTTTCGTGAGAGCTGTAGATGCCGCCGGCAAAGAAATCGCTCGCTATCGATTGTCAAATGACCCATCTTATGAAGGAAAATTAAATATGTTGATGGGAGAAGTTTATCGAGAAGGCGGCGAGTGGAAGTTTAAGGCTTTGGGAAATCCTTTGGCTGAGGATATGAACGGTGTTGTCGGTTCGTTTATGCGGTGATCTTAAATTCTTGAAACTGATGCTTGTAGGGGCGAGTTCACCCAAAATACCTGTCAATAATTGACAATCTATATAAACCCGCCCCCTCCCAACCCGCCATCAAAATGCACATTTTCCGCATTAAATAAACATCAAGGTTGATGTAGGTTATCTGTGCTGGTGGGGCGGGTTTATAGAGACTGTTTGTTTGAGTTAGATATTGTTGGTAAAACCCGCCCCTACAAAAATTTACGAATCTTTGACCGGCCGCATTGTCGGGAACATCACTGCATCGCGAATGCTTTGAGTATTAGTTAAAAGCATCACCAATCTGTCTACCCCGATACCCATTCCCGCACAATTAGGCATTCCCAAAGATAAAGCTTGAATAAAGTCTTCATCCATTGGATGCGCTTCGTCATCGCCCGCATTTTTCTGCGCCAACTGTTCCTCAAACCGCTTTCTTTGCTCCTTGGGATCGTTCAATTCTGAGAAGCCGTTCGAGTATTCTGTACCGTTGATAAATAGCTCGAAACGTTCTACAAATCCCGGCTTGCTGCGATGTCCTTTTGCTAAGGGACTGACTTCGACAGGATAGTCGATGATGAATGTAGGTTGAATTAGTTTAGGAACAACTAATTTGTCAAAAACCGCGTACAGCACGTAGCCTAAACTCTGTTGTTCTAACTTAGACAAGTGCAATTCTAGTTTGCTTACAGCGGCGATCGCACTTTCCAAGTCCAAACTGTCAAAATCCAGCCCAAACTCGTCTCTGACAGCTTCTACCATCGTTTTCACTTGCCAGTGTTTGCCGCTGAAACCGGGATATTTTTCGCTGTAGTCGAACTTGCGTTCTAAACTAATAGTTTCTCCCTGATTTTCAATTTCCTTGACATCCCCAAATACCGCCGCTGCTGCGAAACATATCACGTCTTCGACAACTCCTAAAATGTCGAAAACATCAGCATAAGCTTGGTAAACTTCTAAAGAGGTAAACTCTGGATTGTGGGTGCTGTCAATGCCCTCATTTCTAAATGCTTTCCCTAGTTCAAATACTCGCTCGAAACCGCCGCAAATTGCTCTTTTTAAGAATAATTCTGGAGCCACTCGCAAATACAAATCCACCTCTAAAGCATTGTGGTGAGTGATGAATGGCTTAGCAGCAGCACCGCCGTAAATAGCTTGCAGTGTGGGCGTTTCTATTTCGTAAAAATTGGCTTGCCAGAGATAGGAACGGATGCTTTGAACGATGCGGCTGCGAAGCATAAAACGGTTGAGCGCATCTTGGTTGCTTGCCAAATCCATTTCGCGGTGACGGCGGCAAACTTCGGGGTCGTTAATTCCGTAATAAGAATCGGGAAATTGAATGGTAGCTTTTGATAAAAGCTTTAATTCCCTCACTAAAATAGAAAGTTCTCCCCTGGGGGTGCGGCAGCCGATACCTTCGACGCCGACAAAATCGCCGACATCGAGCAATTTTTTAATTTGTTCAAAGCTCAAACCGACTTCGCCGGTGACGATTGCTTTCTCGATTTTGAGTTGAATTTTGTCTGTGGCGTCTTTTAAATCGATGAAACCAATTTTGCCGCTGTCTCGCTTGGAAGTAATGCGGCCGGCTAATCGCAGGGAAATTTCTTCGGGGTCACTTTGTCCGTTTTCGAGTTCTTTTCCCGGCTGACTAAATATTTCGCGAACAAGCTTGGCTGTGTGCGATCGCGCGTAGGATTCACTGGGATACGGTTCTATGCCTTGCGATCGCAGTTCGTCTACTTTTTGACTGCGGACTTCGGCTTCACTGAGAGTCATTAGTTATTGCCTGATTAAAATTACAAATATCTGACATCTTGCACTATTCTGGCGATCGTGCGATCGAGCTTTGCTCAAAGCAACGCCCCACAAGAAAATTCACTCTTTGTGGAACAGGCATCTTGCCTGTTCCTGACAAAGCTGCAAGATGTCAGAAACACCAAACTCTATCATAACTGGGCGACTTTGAGAGGCAATTTGCCAAATAATACCATATATAAAAAAGCTTGATGCTACAAAAATGTTGGGTTTGTTTACGCTCGCCCTTGAAAAGAACAGGTGCGTCGCTATGAGATTGTCGCTCTTTCTTGAGGATTGTCAATGGCGACGCACCCTACAGCTAAAATCTGTCAACTGTCAACTGTCAACTGTCAACTGTCAACTGTCAACTGCACAAAGCGACCGAAACATTAAAAAATTAAGTTGTCTGTCGATCGCAACAGGTGAGATGATATGTAGTGCAGCCTCACGGCAGTTCCATAGAAACTGAACAGCAGAAACGCGAGCGATCGAACTCGGCTCATCGCACCTCTGTCAGAATCGACCACACACACTCTCTCTTAGTACATATAAAAACCAGAATTATGGCTGTTGCAACGCAATCACTCGAAGAACTCTGCATCAACTCTATCCGCTTTTTGGCCATCGATGCGGTAGAAAAAGCAAAATCAGGACACCCGGGACTGCCGATGGGCGCTGCCCCTATGGCCTTCGTGCTGTGGGATCGGTTCATGCGGTTCAACCCCAAAAACCCCAAGTGGTTTAATCGCGATCGCTTCGTCCTCTCCGCTGGCCACGGCTGTATGCTACAGTACGCCCTCATGTACTTGGCCGGCTACGATAGCGTCACCCTCGACGACATCAAGCAATTTCGTCAGTGGGAATCCAAAACCCCCGGACACCCCGAAAACTTTGTCACCGAAGGCGTAGAAGTTACCACCGGCCCCCTCGGACAAGGAATTGCTAATGCCGTCGGTTTGGCAATGGCAGAAGCTCACCTCGCTGCTAAGTTTAACAAGCCCGACCACACTATTGTTGACCACTACACCTATGTCATCATGGGTGACGGCTGCCACATGGAAGGCGTTTCTGGCGAAGCTTGTTCTTTGGCCGGACACCTCGGACTCGGCAAATTAATTGCCTTGTACGATGACAATCACATTTCTATTGAAGGCGACACCAGCTTGGCCTTTACTGAAGATGTCGGCAAGCGTTTTGAAGCTTACAATTGGCACGTTATTACAGTAGACAATACCGCTCTAGACGAAGATACTAACCTAGAAGCAGTTCACAAAGCTATTGAAGAAGCCAAAAAAGTCACGGACAAACCGTCCATGATTAAAGTCCGTACCATCATTGGTTACGGTTCTCCAAACAAGCGCAATTCTTACAGTGCTCACGGCGCTGCTTTGGGTAGCGATGAAGTGCAAGCAACTCGCGATTTCTTGAAGTGGGAACACGCACCGTTTGAGATTCCTGATGATGCTTTGTCACACTTCCGCAAAGCAGTCGAACGTGGCGCTCAATCTGAGCAAGAATGGCAGAAAGCTTTTGATGCTTATAAAGCAGCATATCCTGCAGAAGCAGCAGAATATGAGCGCACAGTGGCCGGCAAACTTCCCGAAGGTTGGGATAAAGTTTTGCCGACATACAAGGCAGAAGATAAGGCCGATTCGACTCGGAATCATTCTGGAAAATGTTTGAATGCTTTGGCAAGTGTGTTACCTGAACTAATCGGCGGTTCCGCTGACTTGGCATCTTCTAACATGACTTTGCTCAAGGGTGAAAAAGACTTCCAAAAAGGTCAGTACGAAGGACGTAACCTGCGCTTTGGTGTGCGGGAACACGGCATGGGTGCGATCGCCAACGGTATGCTGTTGCACGGTGGTTTAATTCCTTACTGCGCCACTTTCTTGGTATTTGCTGACTATATGCGGGGAGCAATTCGCCTCTCTGCACTCTCGGAAGCTGGAGTTATTTACGTAATGACTCACGACTCCGTAGCCTTGGGCGAAGACGGCCCCACTCACCAACCCGTGGAAACCATCGCTTCTCTGCGAGTAATTCCCGATTTGTTGGTAATGCGCCCTGCGGATGGTAATGAAACATCCGGCGCTTACAAAGTGGCAGTTGAAAGCCGCACCCGCCCAACTTTAATGGCTTTGTCGCGCCAAAACTTGCCTAACTTGGCTGGAAGCTCGATCGAAGGAACAGCCAAAGGCGCTTACATTTTGTCCGACGACGGTGGCACTCCCGACATCATTTTAATCGGCACCGGTGGCGAAACCTACCTCTGCGTTGATGCCGCTGAAAAATTGCGCGCTGCAGGTAATAAAGTGCGCGTAGTTTCGATGCCTTGCTGGGAATTGTTCGACTTACAAGATGCCGCTTACCGTGAATCTGTACTGCCGAAAGCTGTTACTAAGCGGTTGGCAGTTGAAGCAGGTTCTAGCTTCGGCTGGGGACGTTATTTGGGTTCTGAAGGCGATAGCCTCAGCATCGACAGATTCGGCGCTTCTGCACCGGGCCCCGTTGCTTTAGAAAAGTTTGGTTACACCGTTGATAATGTGGTAGCTAAGGCTCAGGCGCTGTTGGGTTAATAGCAGCAGCATAATTTTTGGTGGGGCGGGCTTCGGGCTCGCCCCATTTTTTATAGCCGAAGGAAGAAGGAAGAAGGAAGAAGGAAGAAGGAAGAAGGAAGAAGGAAGAAGGAAGAAGGAAGAAGGAAGAA
>NZ_JAUBOY010000120.1:0-2428 GCF_036700465.1 Microcoleus sp. T3_A4
CTTTTAATGAAAGATTCTAATTGGGGTATTTCTTTTTCCATATCTATGGGTGGCAGTTGTAAGTTATTCATTTTTTTTGTCATAATCAAGTATTGCATATAATTGTACCGTACTCATGATAATGATTTAGGATTGCTATAGTGGATGCTGCTGTTGAATTCGTTTAGCTTGCGTTCGCAGTTTTTTTTCCAAGCTTCTTGGACTTCAAGGTCAGCTAGGTCGTGTTCAGGTCTGGGTATCCGTAACCGAAACTCTAACGAACGTAGATAGTCCCAACCCCTTTGTACGCTGATTGGACGGTCAAGTAAATTACCCATCCACTCAGCAACTTTACGACTGTTCCATAATCCTCCATCAGCGGTGGGAGTTCGTAAAGTTTGCAACAGTTGTGCTTGTTCCACCACAGATAATAAAGGTTGAGTACCCGGATGTTGATGACGTTTGTCTTTCAACCCATTAGCACCTAATTGATTGTAACGACGGACTAAGCGGTATATCGAGTTACGGCAGTAACCTGTGACCGAAGCGACATCTTCAGTAACTTGTCCAGTTGCTAAGAGCCAAATTATTTGGTAGCGTGTCCGTTCAATTGGGTCTGACGCTTGACGATAAAGTTTAGACAACTCGCAGCAGGTGTGATGAGGCTCTAACTTGAGGCGTTTAGGCATGACTTGTCCTCGTTGCACTCTTGACGCTCTTTCAGTATATCATTCCGGTGCAACCGGAATTGATATCATATAATTTTTATCAAGTGCTAAAACTGTTTTATGAAGAGCTAATTAATGAATGGGTATCAGCAGGTAATGAAGCCTCAGAATTTGCGGAAAAAGGAGCCAAAATAGTGATTATCCTTGATAATGCTAGTTTTCACAAGAAAGAAGAGTACCTGAAAATAATTGAAACAGAAATGCCTAACCTTCATTTAGAATTCCTCCCCGAATACAGCCCCGACTATAACTTAATTGAATTAGTATGGCATTCGGCAAAATAATATATGGCCAATCGACTTTTTACATCTATTTAAGAGCTAGAGTATTTATTGCACCGCCTCTTAAATGAAGCGCAATTAATAATTAAATGGGGCCGCAAAATCCAAAATAAGGGTAATGCTTGTATCATAGTTTAAATGTGCAACAGCTTAGCTGACATGGGTTTAGAATTAAAACCTGAGAAGACAAGGTTAACTCACACTTTCAAGGATGAATTAAGTGAGGATGGTAAAGCTGGTTTTGACTTTTTAGGTCATCACATCCAGCAATACCCTGCTAGACAACATCGGAGCAGTTTAAGTACGCACGGTGAAATATTAGGTTTTAACACACTCATTATCCCAAATAAGAAGTCAAGTAAGGCTCACCAAGAGGAAATCGGAAGAATCATCAAAAAACATAGGTCATCGCCACAATCGGCGTTAATTAGAGACTTAAACCCTGTGATCAGGGGATGGACTTCTTTTTATACAAACTCTGACGCTAAAACCGTTGGAGAACTCTCTAAACAAGATGACCTCATATACCTGAAACTTCGACGTTGGGCAAAACGCCGTTGTGGAAACATCAATGCAGGACATCGACTGTATTGGCATACCATTGGCGGTGATAACTGGGCATTCTCAACCAGAGAAGAGGGAGTGAACCCTATAAGGTTACTAAAGCATAGTGAATTCGAGTGTAGCAGCACCGACTATGTGAAAGTTAAAGGGGATAAAAGTCCTTACGATGGCGACCTGGTTGTGCGAATCGAAGCCGCACGAGAGAGTGGGAGGCTCAAAGACTCCCCTGGCAAGCGCTCAAATGCCAGTGTCCATTTCCTTGGGGCATAAAGAGCAATCTTTGTGTCTCATAGCTAAGGAAAGAAGCCGAACCTAAGTGGGAAGTCACATCCAAAAAGGAGGCAAGGGCAAAACTAATTAGGTGTAGCAATAGCGAACCTGCGATGACGCTTCGTTAAGCCGAGCTTCTGAAAGTGACTGAAACAGGAGTGTAGGGACAACAGGTAATCCAAAGAATTAGGTGGATTGTGTGAGCGCCTAGTCCCCGGAGTAAAGCAGGACACCGAATTAGTTGTATCTCCATCTGGTGTGGAACGAGATAACCCCGATAGGGTCTACTGCCTAATTTCCAACGCAGTAGTAAAGAAACCGTAAGGTAACTCTAACTCCCTAGCGGGTGAGGGATGTCTTCAGAAGCGAATGCCGTCAGGACGAAAGTCCAGAGGAAAAGGCACAAGCCTATAACTCGACGGATAGGGCAGGTAGAAACCTGAGATACCCAACCTGAAAGGGTGCAGACGGAAGACAGGTGAATCTCTTGAAGTTCAATGAGACGGGGCTGAACCTGTCAGGAAAAGTTAGATACAGCGGTTCCCGCTGTTATGAGGTACAATCAATAATAATGAAATATCATTGTGTAATCAAACCTAATGAAAG
>NZ_JAUBOY010000065.1:0-34422 GCF_036700465.1 Microcoleus sp. T3_A4
TTGCAGATTATTTGCTATGCTTTGATTAGACATCAATAATTTATGGCGCAAATTAGTGTCAATGAAAAGAGTTATGAGGTTGAAAACTTTCTTCGCTGCGGTGTTGGCGATCGTCCTGTTCACTCTCTACTTAACTCCTCCTGTGATGGCCGCGAATGCAGAGGATGTGACTCACCTATTAAAGGATAATTGGTGCGTCAGTTTTTTGTGGAAACAGTGCGATTTGAGCGCAGTCGATTTGCGGGGAGCTAATCTCCAAGAAGCCAATTTGAGTGGCGCTAATTTGTCCGGCGCTAATTTGTCCGGTGCTAACTTAAAAGATGCGGATCTTTCTGACGCAGATCTCACCGGCGCTAATTTAGCAAATGCTGAGATTTTAGGCACGGATCTCAGTCGAGCCAATTTGACCGAAGCTAATTTCAACGGCACGAAGTTGTGGGATGCGAATCTGACTTTGGCCAATCTGAGCCGCGCCAATTTACAGGATGCTAATGTCTTAGATTCTCGACTTTGGGGAAGCAATCTTACCCAAGCTAATTTAACGGATGCGACGCTGCACGGTGCTGACTTGCAATATGCTAATTTGGCAGACACTAATTTAACAGGTGCTGACTTGCACAGCTTCTTTTTCCGAGGTTCCAAACAAGTCACAAATTTGAGCAATGCTAATTTAGAAGGCGCTACTTTAACGGGAGCAAATTTCAGAGGTGCGGTGCTGGCAGGGGCAATAATGCCGGACGGGTCTATTAATGAAGAAAGTGGCTTTAATTTACAGTAGAGTAAAATTAAAGTCTGCTTGAATAATTTCAACAACAGGCTTTCGGGCTGATTTCGCAGTCAATGAATTATCTGGTGTAGCTGCGCCCGTTGCCAACAGCTTGTTGAGGATGCTGTCAAGATATCAATTTAACCAGGGTGCGATCGACCTTTTAACTCCCAAGCTGCGCCCGTTGTCAACAGCTTGTTGAGGATGCTGTCAAGATATTAATTTAAACCAGGGTGCGATCGACTTTTTAACTCCCAACCCGTAAATATCGCTAAAATCTTAAATTTAAAACAGAACCTGCGCGCATCTGTTACAATTTTCAACAAAGCTAGAACAGCCCCGAACCTGAAGTCACCTGCCTAGGGATACAAGCCCCCGACAGGAGTCGTGAATAGCAAAAATATTAGATATTTAGTTTAAACTCTCAGATTCATCTGTAGAGCCTCTCTAAAATCTAAAATCTAAAATCGATGGGCTGTGGAGTCAATCTAAAATCTAAAATCTAAAATCTAAAATCTAAAATCGATAGGCTGTGAAGTAAATCTAAAATCTAAAATCTAAAATCGACTGATGGAAACCCTGCAAACTCAACTTTACGAACTCGCACAATTTGCTAATAATTTAGTAAATACTCAACTGACAAACCTCAGTTTAGTCAGCGTCGGAGTTATTTTTCTGGCAGGGTTGCTAACGAGCTTAACGCCCTGTATGCTTTCAATGTTGCCGATCACGATCGGCTACATCGGCGGATACGAAGCAAAAAGTCGCCTGCAAGCCGCCGCCCAGTCGGCGTGGTTTTCCCTCGGATTAGCCACCACCCTTGCGGGTTTAGGTATTGTAGCATCATTTGCCGGACAAGTTTACGGCAAAATTGGCCTGGGTTTGCCGATTCTTGTCAGCATTATTGCTATTCTAATGGGGCTCAATTTACTCGAAGCTTTACCCTTGCAAATGCCGTCTTTTGACGCTGTGGGGTGGGTGCCGAAAGATTTGCCGGCGGGCGTGCGATCGTACTTATTGGGCTTAACTTTTGGTTTAGTAGCGTCTCCCTGCAGCACGCCGGTTTTAGCTACACTCTTAGCTTGGGTTTCCAAAACGGGAGATACAGTTTTAGGTGGTGTGTTGCTGCTGTTTTATGCTGCTGGCTACGTCGCTCCGCTGATTATAGCAGGTACTTTCACTGCTAGCATTAAAAAGTTGTTAGAATTACGTCGGTGGTCGAGTTGGATTACGCCTGTTAGCGGCGTTTTGCTAGTAGGATTTGGCGTTTTCTCTCTGCTTTCCCGAATCCTTCCCGCTTAATTTTAGTAGTAAGGACTTCAGTCTTTATTTAAAGATATAGCAATCTCTCCTGAATGCGTGAATTAAGTTTTTTTTAACGAACCGCGAAGACGCGAAGAACACGAAGGAAGAAAGAAAAGAGAAAGAATCCAAAATTGATGGAGACTTTTTAACTAAAAATAATAATATTTTGTTCATCTTTTGTTATTCTATCCTCTTCCCTCTTCCCTCTTCCTTCTTCCTTCTTCCCTCTTCCTTCTTCCTTCTTCCTTCTTCCTTCTTCCTTCATAATTACCAATGACATCAAAAGAAGTATTTCTATCAAAACTCTCAAACTGGGCGACTGCCCCTCAAAGGTTTTTCAAGCGAGAAATCTTGCCGGTGCTAGCAGATTTGCGGCTGGCAATTATCTTGCTGCTGACGATCGCATTTTTCAGCATTTCCGGCACCGTCATCGAACAAGGCCAATCAGTACCCTTTTACCAATCCAACTATCCAGAACACCCCGCTTTGTTCGGCTTCCTAACTTGGAAAGTTGTACTAATTGCAGGACTAGACCACGTATACCGCACTTGGTGGTTTTTGTCAATCCTAATTTTGTTCGGCAGCAGCTTAACAGCTTGTACATTTACTCGACAATTTCCCGCATTAAAAGCCGCCCGCCGCTGGAAATTTTATGAAGAACCAAAGCAGTTTGAAAAATTAGCTCTCAGTGCGGAATTAGAAACAGTTGCTTTAAGTTCGTTAGAACCACTTTTGCAGCAAAAAAACTACCGCATATTTCGAGAAGGCGAAAAAGTTTATGCTCGCAAGGGAATAATTGGTAAAATCGGCCCGATTATTGTTCACGCCAGTATGCTAATTATTTTAGCTGGGTCGATGTGGGGCGCGATGACGGGATTTCTAGGCCAAGAAATGGTTCCCAGCGGCGAAACATTTCAGGTGCAGAATATCCTGGATGCGGGACCTTGGGCCCGGCCGCAAATACCGAAGGATTGGTCGATGCGAGTTAATCGGTTCTGGATTGATTATAGTCCGAGCGGTGCGATCGACCAATTTTACTCTGATCTGTCAGTTTTGGACAAAACAGGCCAAGAGGTCGATCGCAAAACCATTCACGTTAACGAGCCCCTCAGATATCGGGGAGTCACTTTTTATCAAGCAGATTGGGCAATAGCCGCCGTGCGAGTTCGCCTTAATAAAAGCCCAGTTTTACAATTGCCAATGGCTCAGTTAGACACCCAAGGTAAAGGTCGAATTTGGGGTGCTTGGATTCCGACCAAACCAGATTTGAGTGCTGGAGTTTCTCTGCTAGCAAAGGACTTGCAAGGCACGATGTTAGTGTACGGTACGGATGGCAAATTGTTAACTACAGTTCGCGCAGGCACGGCGGTGGAAGTTAACGGAGTGATGCTGACAATTGACGAAGTTGTAGGCAGTACGGGATTGCAAATTAAGGCTGATCCGGGTATTCCGATCGTTTATACTGGCTTCGGGTTGCTGATGCTTAGCGTGCTGATGAGCTATCTGTCTCACTCGCAGATTTGGGCTTTGGAAAAAAACGGCAAACTATACGTCGGCGGGCGCACTAATCGCGCTCAGGTGAGTTTTGAAAGAGAAGTTGTGGAGATTTTGGACAAGTTGGCAGAATCGAAACAAGAGGAAGAAAAGAGCGAAATAGCGCAGACTTCTGTTGCAAGTCAAAGCTAACCGTCGGGTGCGCCTAGCGCACCTTACACCAACGATAAATATCCAAAAGATTAGTTGAGATTGTAGGGGGCGCGTTGCCAAATATGTCGAGGTTGTTAATGTGAACCTGAAAAAAAGCAGAAAACCACTATTTCACGTTCGGATTTTTCAAATTTCCAGTAATCAAAATTACTATAGCAATCCTAAATCATTTGTGAATTTCTTACTCCCTCCCCTTAGCAAGGGGAGGGTTGGGGTGGGGTAAAAAATTTATGACTCCTGCAAGGATTGCTATATATACGGAGTTTTGGTTTCAAAATCCAAACGCTGAAACGCCCGTAAACCGGTACTCTCCGGTGGGTGACAACTCGACCCATGCCCAGTTTACACCCTACAAACTACCAGATTTTAAGCGTTTGAACGGCTTTTTGACTACGTTGAGAGGGCTGCCTTGACGCACCCTACAATTACTTGCTAATTTTATTAACAATCCTATTTCTTAAAACTATTGTGGGGTGCGCTTCGACGCCGCCCCACAATTAAATCTCAATGCCACAACAGCTTAATACCCGCCCTACTTCTCGTGCCGCACCTCAATCACGGTGTGGACGTTCCCCCGCGGCGAAAAATCGCCTTTAATCGTCGCTTCCAGCGGCGCGCAAGCTGCCACAAAATCGTCTAAAATTTGATTGATCGATTCTTCGTGAGAAATGTAGCGATCGCGATAACTGTTGACGTACAGTTTCAGCGCCTTTAACTCTACCACCCGCTCGTCTGGCACGTAAGTAACGTGAATTGTCGCAAAATCTGGATAGCCAGAAAATGGACACTTGCAAGTAAACTCCGGCAATGTAATGTTAATCGAGTAGCGCCGCCCGACTCGCGGATTCGGAAAAGTAATTAACTCCCCTTCCAAAATCTGGCGTTCGCCGTATTTCATTTCTTCGGTGCTTGACTTTGGCGACATAGTTTGTTCCGGTGCGTAGTTGTTCATAGCCATTGACTAAAAACTTGTAACATTAAATTAAATTTACCTTCAATATCTGTAACAAATATCTTGACGAATTGTGTTGCGATCGATCTAATTGCAAATACTCTCAGGCTAAACTAAAACAAGTTCACCCTCGCCATCTACAATTATGCAAAATACTACCTTATCTGACAATACTTCCCCTGAAAACTCAAATAGTTACTCTCCATCGGTACCAATTTCCCTCTATCGAGAAGTCACGGCAGAGCTGCAAGCAGCCCAAGCGATGGTGGACTCCCTCAAAACCCACAATCAGCAATTAGTCCAACAAAATCAACAACTGCGGCGAGAAGTAGAAACAGTAGTTCAAGTATCCCAACAGTTACAGCAAGTAGTCAACTCGGCTCAGAGCATCACCCAGACAGGGATGCCTCAAATGCCGTCAGTCAAATTCAATTTCAGCGTTGAACCTCCGCCCCCACCACCTGTAACCTCGCAGATGAACTCTGCCGTACCTCAACCACCTCAGACAGTAGCTTTCCCCTTCCCACTACCGGAACCGGAGCCAACAGCCGTCTCAATGCCGCAGCCACTTCCCGAAAAATTATTTACAGAGGTGCCGGAAACTCCTTACCGTGTGCGATCTCAACTCAAAAAAACCTCAGACTTAAGTGGATTGTGGTTGGCGATCGCGATTTTTCTGATTGTGATTGCAGCTTTTGGTGCAGGTTATTTAGTTGTCCGCCCTTTATTAATGAAAAAGTAAATTCCAACAAGAATCCCACGGTTCGATCCGTGGGATTTTAAACAAAACCTAGCATAAATTGTTCAAAGTTACGCTAATTGGCCATCATCCTCTGGCGGCACTCGTTTCTACTGAACGAGGGGCATACTGCTCTTCACAAGCAGAACCTACAATGCCCACCCCTGGATCGAAACCGCGCGTGAACTCAGTGAGTTTTACCTGTTTAGCTTCCAAAGCTGTCTGTAGCACCTTCATGGCTCGGTGAGGGTCGCCGGCTCCGCAGAAAAATAAGTCTGCAGCAAAATAACCGTGTTCAGGCCAAGTATGGATTGCTATATGAGACTCTGCCAAAGTAGCAGTAGCTGTCACTCCGTGAGGACTAAACTGGTGTACGCACAAATCGATGAGAGTAGCTCCTCCGGCTTCGATCGCATCGAGAATAGCGCGGCGGATACGTTCAGGATCGTTGAGCAGGTCTCCAGGAGACTGCCAAGCATCAGCGACCAGATGGGTTCCCAATTGTTTCATTCTGCGGGGTTTTACCTCTATTGATTTTTAAGTCTCAAACCTTTTAACGTTAGCACGGTGTCAAAAATTTTGCAAGTATGTTTCACAAAGTAAAGATGAAGATTAGGAGGATGGAGCCCTAAGTCGTAATTTTTGGGGTTTGGGATTGGGGCTGGCGATCGCGCGTCAACTTGGGGAACTGCACAGCTATCGCCCTGACTGCCTATGCTGGAGACTTTAATCAGAAACAAGCTCTTGCTGCGGGGTTTCAACATCATGTTGTAAAACCTGTCCAAGCGAATTAGTTAGTCAAAGAATGCTGAAATTGCCTCTGAGATTGCATCGCTGAGTCCTAATTTTAATAGATTGTCAATAGATTGTCGATCGCAGACAATCTATTAAACCCGCCCTGCACAACCAATAACTGACTTCTGATTCCTGACTCCTGAATTCTTTATTGTCAAAAGTTTTGAGTTTTAAATTAAAGATTATTTAACTTAAAACTCAAAACCATTTTCTCTTAATCAACTTATCAATCCCGGCTGTGAGTAGCTCCATTCGGCAAAATCGCCCCGCCCAAAGCTGCTTCATTCAAATTATCAACATTCAAGCTCGCCCCAATCAAATTAGCCTCTGACAAATTAGTTCCTGTCAAATTTGCCCCTGTCAGAGAACTCAACAGCAAACCCGCTCCAGACAAATTGGCGTGACTCAAATTCGCCCCCCGCAAATCCGCTTCCAGCAAGCTAGCACCTGCCAAATTCGCACCGCTCAAGTTAGCTCCCCGCAAAGAAGCTTTGTTCAAATTCGCAGCCCTCAAATCAGCATTGTGCAGAATCAAACCATTTAAATTAGCTTTACTCAAATTAGCTCCCTGCAAGTCCGCACCGCTCAAATTAGAGCCATTTAGATTTGCCGATTGCAAGTCAGCACCGCTCAAGTCAGCACCGCTCAAATTAGCAGCGCTAATAGAAGCCTCCCGCAGACTTGCTTCGCTCAAACAAGCCCCAACCAAATTGACGCCGCTGAGATTTCCGCGATTGAGATAAGCCCGAGTTAAAGTTGCTCCGCTCAGGTTCGCCCCGGTCAAATCTACCTCGCTGAGAATCGCTCTCGTCAGATTTGCTCTACTTAAGTCAACCCCGCTCATAATTGCTCGGCTCAGCGTCGCCCCGCTCAAATTAGCCTCAGTTAGTTTTGAGCCGCTTAGCAAACAAGCTCCTACTAAACTCGCTCCAGTCATAACTGCTTTGCTCAAGTCAGCCTGAGACAGTATTGCTCCGCTGAGATTGGCCCCGCTAAAATCTGCGGAGATGGCTACAGTTCCAGTTAAACTAGAACTCCCGAGGTTAGCTTCAATTAATTTCGCCTTAGACAAATTAGCCCCGCTCAAGTCGGCGGCGTTTAAATTAGCTCCAATCAGTTTACTTCTAATTAAGTTGGCACCTTTCAAATTAGCGCTGCTCAAATTTGTTCGACTGAGATTAGCTTCACTCAAATGAGCCGCAATGAGGTTAGTCCCTCGAAAATCTCGTTCCCCGTTTCTATGTCTAGTTAAAAGTTCATCGGCACTTAAAAGCTCAGTGAAATTCATAAAAAAATTGAGTGAGTTTCCTTAATTTCTCGATGTTCTATGTTGTGTGAAAGTTTGTACTATCGTGTTTGCCAGTCAGTTTTTTAAACTAATACTGCCACATTAACAATTGTCAAAACTGCTTGATTCCTACCATCACCCTGCTCTCATAGTTATAATTTACGAAAATAAACCGGGTTCTGGTATAATCTGAGGTTTGCTAGCGCGGAAGTTATGAAAAAACCGCGTTTCTCGCCACCTGTAAGTCCTGTAAGTATTATTTTGCTAGTAATTAGTTGGCGGTTGATATTAGTTGTTAATGGTTAGTTGGATTTATACTAACTGCTAACCACTACATATTACCTCCTAACTCTTTACCAAAATACCGAGAAGTTGTTGATCGATCTTGTCAAGGTCGATCGAATATTGGCGGTATTGCTGGCGGCATCCGCGCCGTCTTCTGACCCGAAAATTTGCCAGTACAGGCGATCGAATTTATGAGTGCAATCAATAAAGAAGATATCGGAGCTTCAACCCCTAATGCCTTCTAAATAAGTGCTTTCTACCTTCGAGGAACCCGGACGGCAGCGCCAGGCCAGCTCAGCTAGTGTCACCTCCCCCCACTGTGCTCCGTGCCAGTGAAAACCAACAGGAAGGCTGTTTCCCTCGGAGTGCTGAGCGAGTCGTCGGCGAAGGAAGCAATACGCTGTGCTGAGCCTGAGATTGCGCGAAAAAATGGCTCGCGAGTCGTTCCCCTATTCCCGCGCTGCTGTGCTTGCTGTTAATGTTTTCTCGATCCATGAGCGCTTGCGGTTCTAATTTACAGAACACTCGACACCAGACGCGCTCCCGGACATAAAAGCTGTTCCTGGGCTTCTCAAATGCTTCTCTGAGGCATTCCCAGAAAAACTGTATTCATGCCGCAGGTCTTGCCAACAGCAATTGGGCTGCTACAGCCAAGCAATGACCAGCCTAAGTCTGGCGGGAAAGCGACGACAATATTATTCTAATAGTTGCCGACCACTGCATGCCGTACTCGGCGCGCGGGACTGGCTACTTCACCTGTATAAGTTGCTGAAATTAGCTACCCATAATTAAAGATAGTCGCTCTTTGACTAACTGGGCAATATCTGTGGTAATTTAGGTCATTAAATTTGATAATACTGCGGGGTTTAAAATCTAGCAGTAGTGAGTGCTACAGACTAAAAAACCGCTGCGGATTTCTGCTGTAAAAATTCAGGGAGCCGATCGATCCACTGGTGGAAAGCCCACCTTGCCAATCAAAATTAAACTTTTGACAGGTGGCTTTTTGAAGTTTCCAGAACAAAACAAAAGCCGGCTTTCAGAGAAAAAGCCGACTTTTGAGATAATTTTACCGACGAAGCGTAAAACCGCTAGCTCGCCGCTGTTGGTTGGATCACTTTCCACCATCCGAGTGCGCGAGTGCGACTACCCTGCAGAAAGTAGAAACAATACCCAAACAAAGTCTGAATTATTAAACCCGACGGTGGCCGGTAACGCCCTGATTGGGATCGTAAATATCAGCCGTAGTATCAACGCCCGGAGTCCCAGGAGCGCCGTAATCAGCCCGAGCACTATCGACGCTGGGATTATAGTCGTAGGTGTTCCAATGCTGAATGCCTCCACGGCTCAGAATGGTTTCAGCTCTAGCGACTTCTGCTTCGCTGCCGTCAACCAGTACCAAGTAATCTCCTCTCGCCACGCGATCGTTGTATGCTCTAGCTTCCTCTTCGGGAATTCCCATACCGACTAAAGCTCCGATCAAGCCACCTGCTGCCGCACCCAAAGCCGTACCGGCGAGTGTAGTGGCGATCGCCGTAGCTGAGGCTCCTGCCAGCATAATCGGCCCGATTCCCGGAATTGCCACTAGGCCCAGACCTACCAACAAGCCTGTCAAGCCGCCCAAAGTACCACCTGTGAGTGCGCCCTTTGTGGCCCCTTCGTCGGATTTGTTGTCCGCGCTGTCGTGCACGTCAATGCCTGCGATGTCCCCTTTAGAGTCAGCATCCTTAGCGATGACCGAAACCCGATTCATGTCGAAACCGGCAGTTCTCAGTTCTCCCAGTGCGTGTTCCGTCTCCCGGCGGGTTGAAAATACTCCGACGGCGCGCTTCTGGCGGCCCGAAGCTCTGCGACCAGTGTCTGCAGGCACATCGTAAATACCCCAATCCTGAATGCCCCGCACGCTCATAATTCCTTCGGCTGTGGCAAGTTCAGCATCTGTTCCTTCTACGAATACCAAATATTCTCCGCGCGAGACGCGATCGTTATAAGCTTTAGCTTTGTCTTCGGGAACTCCCAAACCGACCAAACCGCCGACCAAACCGCCTGCTGCTGCCCCAATCGCGCCTCCGACTACAGTATCTGCCAGCAGAGTGGCGATCGCACCCCCCGCCATCACCGGGCCAACTCCCGGAATCGCTAGCGCTCCAATGCTTCCGAGTAAACCAATTAAACCGCCCGTCACGACTCCCGCTGTCGCCCCTGCTTTGGCGCCACCACCGACTTTCTCATCGGTACTCTTACCAGCGCTAGCGCCCGCAATTTCGCTGTTATCTAGCTTTTCCCCAACTACCGAAACTTTATTCATCGGAAACCCGGTACTTTGCAGTTCCATCAGGGCTAGTTCCGTATCTCGGTAATTAGAAAATGCTCCTACAGCTCGCTTGTGTTGACCTAAAGCCATTTCTTTTCTCCTGAAAAATATACTACTTTTACACAACCACAGAATTTATGCTCTGCCATCAATCACATTTAGTCATTTTTTCCCAACAATTTTCATCGGTCGCTGGGAATAACTTCCCGCTCTATCTTCAGGTTGGTTTCTAACTAATTCTCCGGGATGGGAAATCGGAAATGGGGAAGGGGAAGTTGCAGGTATTGCGTGAGTTTTGAATGCGTGAATTTAAACTCTTTCACTTAAAACCCAGCTCTCCCTAGAGAGTCACCTAAGTTTTGCAATCCGCTCCGCAAGGAATCTTACAATGCCAAACTTTACCCTCTTCCCTCAGACTTCTCTCCTAGATAACTACATCCTTCTCCCTTGTGTCCCTCGGACTTCTTCTTTGTAATTTATTGATTGCTGCTAGGCGATGCAGGTGCAGCGGGGGCGACAACAGCCGTAACATTCACATCTTTGACACCCTTAATCTCTTTAGCTAGCGGCTCAATTTTAGCTAAATCAGCTTGATTGGGAACTGTGCCACCTACGGTGACAAGCCCATCTTTTGCGTCAACAGTTAGCTGACCTTTAGTGATGTTTACTTCTAACTTTGAGCGCACTTCACTTTGAAGGTCGCCGTCGGCTCTTATTGCATCGCCACCCGTCACATTGTTGCGCTGTTCTCTGGCCCTGATATCAGAATTTGCTTGGTTTTGGCGAATCTGGCTAGTGGCGTCACCCTGAGTTTTTTGAACTGTCTCGGCTGGGGGCGGGCTAGTGGTATTTCCTGTGGCAGAATTAGGAGAATCAGCGCTAGTTTTAGCTCCTTCGCTGCAAGCAGCAGCTCCAAATAATAGGAGACCGCTCAGGATAATTGGTGTTAGTTTGTTCATAATATATTAATACCCTCCGGGTAAGCTTTCGATGAGGCTGACTTGGTTGAGCCAGATGGGAGCCAGATGGAGCAAGACAGCATCTTTGTTTATGCTTTCTGATTTTTGCTTTCGGCGATTTAAAAATCCTTATATCAAATATATAAATTTGAGCAAGTATCTACATCGCTCCACGGGTGTAAAATTAATCTATGTCGTTAGATAGAGTACAAAAAATACAATAAGGTATTAAGTCAAATTTAGCTTAATAGAGTTTTGGCCAAATTATTACTCAAAAACCCGGTTGATGGCGACCTTTTTTGTTGCCAAAGCCACTATTTTCCTAAACACCGAGTTGCCAAGCGTAAGTTTTATTAATAAATTCGATTGCCACTTCCAACTCATTTTTATTTTTTCCCTGTAACTTCTGACTTATTCCCTCAACATTTATCAGTTAAATATGTTAAATCTCCTAAACTACTCATTGTAAAAGTTCCTGCTTCAAAACAAACGAAAAGAGTCGAGAAATTTTTGAGCATTTTCTGGTTCTGAGTTAGTGGCAACCAGCCCATAAACGCGCGTTTCCACCAAATAAACTTGACCTACACCTACAGGTTCAGTGGGAGAAAGTGGCTGAAACTCAAATTCTTTTCCCGGATAGCCTCCGAGGGAAATATCCCGCACTTGCAAGACTTTAGCATTCGCTGCCACGACAAAAAAATCAACGGCATTATTTAAAGTAATTCTGATATTATTGATATTATTGTTCCTCAGCCGAAAATCTAGGTCAAAGTATTGAAGCAAATAAGTTTCTTTGTTTTTTAATTTCGATCGGTATGTATGAGCAATAATTTGATTTGAAAAAATTTCGGAATTAATTTTGGGATTTGCCGGCATATCGATCGCAAACTGACCCATCGCTGAGCAAAATGGCTGCCACTCTGGCGTCTGAATAGCTGTCCGCAGCGGGGCTGGTTGAGATGCAGCGGGACGGGCAAACTTGACAGGGTATGAAAGTAATGTAGCAGTAACTAGAAGTAAATACAGAAATTTCATTTGGGTAAAAATTATATATGCCCGATCGATCTGCGCTAGCCTAGAAATATATCCGCAAAGGGGCGATTTATGCTGAATATTATATTTACTCAACGGCGAGGCAACTCTCAAGGACGCTCTCAAATCACTAAAACCAATAAAACCAATATACTCGCTGCTGTAAATACTTGGCTGGCTGTGTGTCTACTGGCTGCTGTCACAGGTTGTGCAAACAGCCCCAACAGCAAGGCACTCGAAGAATCATTAGCCGCCGATCCGAAATTAAAACAAAATCCAGTAGTTTTCTCTTCCCCGCCACCAGCGACAGCTATTGAGACAAACTCTACCGCCAAACTTCCTCCCGATTTCCCGACAGAGATTCCACTCTATCCTAATGCTGAGTTAATCGAAGTTGCTGGGCAAACTGATCCGTCGCCAAAAAATGTGCGGCTGCGCTGGGAAAGCACAGATCCTGTTAATTCGGTTCAGAACTTTTACTCTACAGAGTTTGGGCGTCGCAACTGGGAAATAGTCAGCCGCCCCACCGCCGAGGGACAAGGTTCTTTGGTAGCAACGCGAGATAATTTGCGGGTAACTGTGTCGCTTTCTCCTACTCGGAAAGTAGGAGGTTTTACAGAATTTGCGATCGACTACAGCAAAGACAGCCCAGAAATTGCCACCAGTCCCCAACCTAACAATTCCGAGTCTAGCGCATCTCCAACCGCTTCACCAAATTCATCTAATTCAGAGGGAACTACTCCAACACCATCCGCGTCGCCAAAATCAGCAAACGTTAGCCAACTAGACACCCAAATTCCTCAACAGTTGCGGCAGTATGTGGCTGATTTAAGTCAGTTGGAAGTGCTAAAAGTGCGAGCGACAGAAAATGCTAATTTAGAAACAGCCAGCACTTTGCCCAAACCCAACAAAATTGTCACTCGCCGCGAATACGCCCGCTGGTTAGTAGCAGCTAACAATCAGATTTATGCTAGCCGTCAAGCCAAACAAATTAGATTAGCAGTAGACTCTAGCGAACCAGCCTTTTCTGATATACCCAAAACAGACCCGGATTTTTCAGCAATTCAAGGTTTAGCAGAAGCCGGTGTAATTCCGAGTTCGCTTTCGGGAGAAACTAAAGATGTGAAATTTCGCCCGGATGCACCTTTAACTCGCGAAACAATGATTCTCTGGAAAGTGCCTTTAGATAGTCGTCAAGTTTTACCGACAGCTAACATTGACGGAGTGAAAGAAAAGTGGGGCTTTCAAGATGCTTCTAAGATTGATTCCCAGGCGTCGCGGGCAGTTTTAGCTGATTTTAACAATGGAGATTTGGCGAATATTCGCCGCGTTTTTGGTTTTACTACTCTGTTTCAGCCGAAGAAATCCGTGACTCGCGCCGAAGCTGCTGCTAGTTTGTGGTATTTTGGCGTTCAAGATCAGGGATTGTCTGCTAAAGATGCCCTGGAAGCCAAGTCTCAACCTGCTGAGTAGATTTCTGTGAGGTGGTTAAAAGTTTTGAACACAGCATCTACTTACCAATACGCAGGAAACCGGGTTTTTTCTCTGTAAGCAAACCCGGTTTCTGCGTCCAAGACTGACGAAATTGTACCAATTTTTGATAAATCGGCGTGCGATCGCCCGCAACAAAAATTGGAGCTTGAGTTTCTAGGATTTCTATGAATATGGCTTACCCAGAAACCGACTTGTATCTACGAAAATGCCCAGTACAACGCGAGGCATATCCGGTGAAAAGCCTTGTTTCTTTAATTCCTTCTTTAATTTTTTTGTGGGACTTTTCGTAAAAAAAATTACACATTATAAATCGGCTTTCCTGTCCTTGCGGCCTACCTTAGGGGATAGATTTTTTTGCTTTAATCTTAATTTCTGTATGCTGCCATACAACCGCTGCATTTGGCTGGCGGGCAAATTTTCTACATATTTTAACTAGCACTTTGTTC
Organism: Microcoleus sp. T3_A4; assembly: GCF_036700465.1. Classification (NCBI taxonomy): domain Bacteria; kingdom Bacillati; phylum Cyanobacteriota; class Cyanophyceae; order Oscillatoriales; family Microcoleaceae; genus Microcoleus; species Microcoleus sp. T3_A4. The sequence goes on from NZ_JAUBOY010000065.1 coordinate 14,080, forward strand.
AAAACTCTCAGTAGGATTCCGGATGCGGTAGCGGCCTTAACGATAAATGAAAAACAGTGTTCGAGCTCTTGGAGAGCATTTTTTAATGTACGATATTACCTTATTTACCCCGCAAGACATGGCTAAATGCAGCTTAGTCCTGCGCCACTTAGGTAGAAATACTGCTAGTATGGAAGCCAGCAGCCAGAAGATTGTTAACTATATTTACCGACATTTTTGCAATTCGCAAACTGGAGAAAATTCCTGTGCCTTAGTGCGTTTGTTCAAAACTCATCCCTACGGGGAATTAGAAGACTCCTTGCAACAATCCGCCCGCCGCTTGATGAAGGGAAATTCACCCACCGCCGACATGAAATGTTTGACTCTGCTAGCAGCCGCAGGCCCTGAACCGCAGTGGAATTCTCGGCACACAGCAGCAGAAAATACAGCTATTCCATTAGTTAGCACAAAATTAGTGGCTCAAATGCCGGCGATTTCCGAAATAATCAGGCAGTTCGGTTTAGACATTCCTACATTCCTCGGAATTGAGCGAAAAAGGTTCCTGCAATTAGAGCCCGCAGTATTAAATATTTTTCACGTATCAGAGGCAAAAGGCAGCCCCTTTATTCCTGAGCAAAATTCCTTAATTATCCCCTACCAAGTCAAGTCTGTCTTAGGATTTGGGGGACTTCTGCCGTCAGGAAGTGTGTTTGCGGTAGTGATGTTCCTGAAAGTTAAAATTCCCCACAACACTGCTGAAATGTTTAAAGATTTGGCACTTAGTGTCAAAACAGCATTGTCCATGCCCGACAAAAAAAGTGTTTTTGAGGATTCAGAAACTCCTACAAGCTTTGTTACAAATAACAATATTTACGAAACCCAATTACTTGAATATCAAGTGGCTAATCTGATGCAATTGCTGGACTTTTCCGAACAAGAAATGCTCAGACAAGCCACTCGCTTGCAACAGACTATTGACAATTTACAGTGCGAACTAGCCGAATACAAAAATAAGGAACAAGCTTTGAAAGTAAGCGAAAGTTCATTTACAGGCATCCTCAATATTCCCAAAGATGCTATTTTTCGCGCAGAAGATCAAGGAATTCAGCGTTTTAATCCAGGGGAAGAACAGATTTAAACCAAGCTCTGTGTTTAGCAAACCGGTTTATCCAAGAAACCAAGTTATTGCGGTGTTTGTTGAGTAAATTTTGTTTTTACAGGAAGGAGTGCGAGCATCCGGCTTGCTGTATATACATCTAAGTAAGTCGGTAGAAAAAAATCAAGGTAAATAAAGTAATGTTAATATCCGTTTCCCAAAATAATACTACAATGATGCTGAGAGCGTGAGAAATATTTTATGCACGTAAACTACCAAGAAAGAATTGATTTAACCTCAGATGAGTTAAAAATAATTTTGTCGCAGCGCCGTGAACTATAATTAATCGACCAAAAATTCCGATACCGAGGTTGATTAAAGGCTGAAGATAGCTAAAGCCTTACAGATGTAGTGAAGTTAAATAAATTTTTAATAAAATTGAAAAAAGTCAAAAGTAAGAAAGCTTTCAGTAAAAACAAGTTTTTTTACTTTTGGCTTTTGACTTTTGACTTTTAGCACATCCAGTATTCAACTCAAAACTCTTAAGGTGCTGCTGCCGCCCTGCGGTTGGCAACACTCAGGTTAGCCTGATATTCTGCCGCTTTTTGCTGAGCCTTTTGATAGTTAGGGCTGGTTGACGGTACGGCTCTCATGAGCTTAACCGCTTGCTGCCACTGGCTTGCTACTGCGATCCACTCATTTTGAGACTGAGCCGTCTGGGCCGAAATTGCTGCCTTCTGAGCTGTGTTAACGGCTTCTCTCCAAGAGTCAGGCTTAGGCGCGGCGGCTTTTGGTGCAGGAGAAGCTGGAGCTGGGCTTGCTGGTGCTGCTGCAGTGGGAGCGGGTTTTGGTGCAGGGGAGGCTGCCTGTGGGGTGCCCGGAGAGGCGGCGGTCGAGGATGCAGCGGCTTTAGACGCGGGAGATGCGGGTTTCGGGGAGGGGGAAGTAGCTACGGGGGCGATGGGTTCTGGGTTCGAGTCGCCGAAGGGGAAAGTTTTAGTAAAGAAAAGCCCTGCGATCGCCGCCAGAGGTACTAAGATACCCACAGGTATTACCCATTTGGGAAATTGTTTTTTCGGAGGCGGGGCTTGATCTTCGTCTTCGTCTTCGTCTTCCTCGTCGTCATCTCGATCGAATTCTCCTTCTTGATAATAGTCTTCGCCTTCGGGCTCGACATCATCTAAACCTACAGAGTCGTCAGGCATTCCACTATCCAAGGGGTAAGGCATTGAATTTGCGGGCATCAGATCAATTTCATCTTCCCACGTAGGCTCACCGTCACCTGTTCGACGCCCGTAAACCTTTACAGTGTGAATTGATTCAAGTCCCAGCTTCGTCATGCCGGTGCGGATGAAATCGACCAATACCATTTGATCCGGTACTTTGTCTGCCTCCAGAATTATGTGGAGGCAGCCGTTGTCCCGCGTCACATCGGCGTTGATGCCTTTGGGTTTGAGTGTACGGTTGATGCTAGATGCGATCGCTTTTGGATCGCCTTGCTTGAGCAGTTCCCGCGGGTTCTGTTGTGTCATGGGTAGCGCTCTTTTTTTGGGGGGGGTGGAGAGCCGGCAAATAATATTAACCGATCGGCATTCGGCGGACAATATTTATTTACCACATTAACTTCTACTTTGGCATTCTAAGAGTATTTCTAGTATCTATTGACCTTTTGCCCCGCGATCGGGCATCAAGCACATAGCCGAAGAAAGAAATTTGTTATAAAAATTTACAGTAAAGCGCCGCTCCTGTGCTCTGTCGCGCATCAGCGAAACAAGCTAGAAAGTTCTATAACTTTGGTTTGCAGGGTTGAGATTTCTTCTCGGCCCCGTTTTAAAGAAGCTTCTAACTCTAGGAGCAAAGGCAAACTTTTTTGCAGTTTTTCTAAGCTGGCATTCTTGACTTCTTGCCGAAAATAGTATACTCGTTTCGGATTGCCGAGATCTAGAGCTTGAGCAATTTTATCATCGCGATCGCCCGCTTGGATCATCGCCTTTACCCACAGCCAAATCCGAAACTTACCAGTCAAGCCAGCGACAATCCTCAAACCCGGCTCGCTGCGGCCAGTTAAGCCTGCTAGTAAATCCAAAGCGGCGGAGGTATTGCCCTCGCGAATCGCATCGGCTAGCTGGAAGGTATTTTGGGCGTGACAGTGTACCAGTGCTGCCACTTCCTCCGGGTTCAGAGGTTGGCTGCGGTTGCCCGCAAACAGTCGCAATTTTTCCAGTTCGCTGTATAGCCCACGGGTATCGCTGCCAATGGATTCGGCCAAAAGTTCGATCGCTGTCGCTGTCAATTTTACGTTCATTTCGCCCGCGACTTGGCGCACCCGCTGGGCTAATTCTTTCTCATTCCAAGGCGGAATCGGTGAAAATTCCCGCACTTGGGCGGCGGACTGGGAAATTAACTTGGTAGATTTGAGCCGGCTGTCGGGTTTTTTGACGGATGTTAGCAGCAGCACGGTGGTGTCGGGAATCACCGGCAGCGTCCGTTCAAATTGTGCTAACAGTTCTGGAGAACACTGCTGCGTTACAGTCGTATTTGCCAGCCAGACAAAACGGCTGCCGGTACCGAAAGGGGGCGTTAAGGCTCGATCGAGCCCTTCGACCACAGCTCCGGCGGAATCGGCAATAATCTTGTCATAGTTAAAACTAGCCCAGTTGGGGTCGAGGACTGTTTGGCGCAAACTTGTCACAGCCTGCGCGATCGCAAAGTCGTCTTCCCCCCAAAACAGGTAAATTTGCATGAAAAACGCTCAGTAGCCCAAAAAATCAGAGTTGCAGGTTCCGCAAGTCCAACATATCCTGAATAGGGCTGTTGGAAGCCCGCACCATAATATAAAATTTGGTGTGGGAGTTTGTCACCGCGAGGAAATCAAGATTGGATGATACTTATCAAGCTTACGTAAATCGGGTGGCGCGAATGACGCTGCTGGACTCCTACAAGTCCCAGGTGGAACACATTCAGGAATCTCCAAAATTTAAGCCGGACGAAGCTGGCCGGAGAGCTCCTGTACCTTTTCCGGGTTATTCGGTGATTACGCCGCCTGCTGGGGAAGATGCAGAAAATGCTGCACTTTATAGTAATTTGCACTCGATCCAACAACGGCTATTGCAGGAAATAGCGGACGGTGCGATCGTGGCACTGCCTCCTGATACCTTCCATTTAACCGTAGCCGATTTGATTTGGAGCAGCGCTTTTCGAGATGCCTGTGATAAAAATCCCGAATTTGAGGAGCAACTGCGCTCGCGCATGGCCGATCGTTTTGCCGCCTGCAAACCCTTGGCGGGCGGCGCTCCCATTCGCTGGACAGTGCTGGGGTTGATGGTGATGACTAGAGCTGTGGGTGTTTGTTTAGCACCGACGGACGAAAACTCTTACAAGCAAATTCTGGAGTTTCGCCGATCGATCTATCAAAATCCCGATTTAATGGCTTTGGGAATTGAACAGCAATATCATTTTACGGCCCACATTACTCTGGCTTATTTTGGGGACATCGGGCAGAACCTTGACCGCGATCGCTTGTGCGCTTTGCTGTCAGAGTTGAACGAGCAATGGCTGGACACGCCGCAAGAACAGTCCGTACACCGAGTGGAACTGCGGAAGTTTGACGACATGACCACCTATCTCCGACAACCGGAATGGCCTGTTTTTGAGTTTTAACGAAGGCAGAGGGAAGAGGGAAGAAGGAAGAGGAAAGAGGAAAGAGGAAAGAGGGAAGAGGGAAGAGGCTCGATGTGAAGATTTTTTCCCATCTCCCACTCTCCCCATCTCCCACTCTCCCACTCTCTCGCCCCCTCTCCCCTCTCCCCTGTGACAATAGTCAGGATATTGGCTATTAAATGCTTTAATTATTTTTGTTTGACAGTAAAGTCAAGGGAAAAATTTATGAAAAACCAGGAAAAATCAGTAATTCTGGTTTTTAACTTTTTGCTTAAAAAGTGAAAGTACACGTTGTTGGTATAGGTTTAGATGGATCTGCGGGGCTGAGCGAATCGGCGCGGCAGGTTGTAGAAATGGCCGCTCTGCTAATAGGGAGCGAGCGCCATTTGAGCTATTTTCCCCAGCACGACGGAGAGCGCTGGGCGTTGGAAGATTTGACCGAAGGAATTCTGGAAATTCGGCGCTGGTGGGCGACTGAACCCGAATTAGAACCCTCTGCAGGGACGGTGGAACCCCGCGATCGACCGATCGTAATTTTAGTGGCGGGAGACCCCCTGTTCTACGGCTGGGGAAAGTTGTTAATTGCCCAATTGCCACCCGAAAAATTAACTTTTCACCCCCATGTCAGTTCTGTGCAGTTGGCTTTTAATCGCTTGAGAATCCCTTGGCAAGATGCTCATTGTGTAGGCTCTCAAGGACGCTATTTTGAGGAGCTGACGGCGAAGCTGAAGCTCGGTGTGGAGAAGATTGCGGTGCTGGCGGACGAAGCTCACACTCCTGCTGTACTGGCAAGTTTGGTGAAAGCTCTAGATTTGCCGACACGCTATAAGTTTTGGGTTTGCGAAAATTTGGGGGCGGCCGAGGAACGGGTAAGCCCCAAGTCTCTGGAAGCTTTGCTGAGAGAGTCTTTTGCACCGCTGAGCGTGGTTGTGATGCTGCGGGAACCTCCGCCGAGGGCAGAACCTTTGGATTTGGAAAAGTTGCCTTTGTTGGGAATACCGGATGCAGCTTTTATCGGTTGTGGCGACAAGCCGGGTTTGACGGTTGAACGGGAAGTGCGGGTGTTGGTGTTGGCACAATTGGCTTTGCAATCGGGACAAGTTGTCTGGGATGTGGGTGCTGGTAACGGTTCTGTGTCGATCGAGATTGCTCGTTTATTCCCGCAGTCTGAGGTTTACGCGATCGAACAAACAGTTTCTGGTACTTCTGCGATCGAGTTCAACTATGGCCGTTTTGGGCTGCAAAATGTGTTTTCGATTAACGGAACCGCCCCGGAAATCTTGCACCGCTTGCGTCCTCCGCACCGGATTTTTATTGGCGGTAGTGGCGGAGGGTTGACTAAAATTTTGGGCGTTTGCGCGCTGCGGCTGCTCCCTGGAGGCTCGCTCGTGTTGGCTTTGGATGCTTTTGAGGATATTGCTACTGTTTTGAGCTGGATGGGCGATCGGGTGCGCCGGGAACCGCACTGGAGTTACCGAATCATGCAAGTGCAGTTATCTCGTTCTGTGGCTGGGGGGAATTCAACTCGTTTTGATGCGTTGCGGCCGGTTTCGATTGTGACGATCGATCGACACTTGAATTAATGTCGGAATTTTTACCGCTGATTTAAACTGATTAGCGCTGATTAACGCTGATTTGAGTCAGGAAGAGTAAGGTTGCGGTTCCTAATAGCAATAAAATGCCGGCTGCACCTGCTAGCGGTTTCGCTGCTATTCCTGTAATCCATTCTGGTACACTAGAAGTAGGTTTAATTGCGCCTTCTGTATCTACAGTAGTTATACCCCAAATCCAAGCTGCGTGAATGCCGATCGCCAATCCTAAACTGCCATTGTCGGCGATGCGGGCTAAGGTTAAAACCATCCCCATCAGCCACAATCCCGGCAGTTGCGGTAGAGTTTCTTTTGCGGCCCAAATTAGGTGGGCGATCGCAAAAATGAAACTGGCGATCGCTGCGGCGATTAGCACTGAGTAATCTTGCTGGAGGATTGTTTGCAAGCAGCCGCGAAAGATTAACTCTTCTGTGGCACTAATCCACATTCCTAATAACAGAGTCAGCAGACTAGCAGGGTTAAAAATTAAAGCCCAAGGATTATTTTTTTTTTCGCCTGTTTCAGTGGATATTTCCCCAATTTGTAGCTCGATCCAGCCTGCGCTTAATTGCATACCGAATAAAATTACTAAGCTGATTATTCCAAATCCTAATCCCCACATTAATGACATCAAAACTGCGGGTTGCCAATCCCAACCCCAGTTAACAAAAGATGTGTTTTCGATCCAACTTGTCGCCCATAAAATGAAGGGGACAATCACGTAGAGGGAAGCTAGTAAAGGTAGTTTTTTGTTTTCCAAGGGTTGGGGCGGATGCCATTTGAGGGCGATCGCCAGCACAATCGCTGCGGGAAGCCACACAACAATCCAAGTTGAGAAAAACAAGATTATTTTGACAATTGCTGGTATTGACGGCGACAGCAGTCGCAGATTGGTTATGCTATTCCACATTTAAGGGGTTGCAACTATAATACTGTTGACTGTTGGCTGTTGACTGTTGACTGTTGACTGTTGACTGTTGACTGTTGACTGTTAACTAATGACTAATGATTAATTACTAATGACTACCGATCGAGCTTGCGCTGAATTTGCCTCAAAGACTGGTACATTTCCGGCAAACGGTTGTATACGGCTGCGGCTTTGAGAAATAGTTTGTGGGGAATTGCTGGAACGCCCGTCACGATCGCACCTGCGGGCACGTCGCTGTGAATTCCGGCTTTAGCAGTGGCGATCGCCCCATCTCCGATTTTGGCTTGATTAGCAATTCCCACTTGGCCTGCCAAAATTACATTGTTGCCAATTTTCACCCCGCCAGCCATGCCAACGTGAGCGGCAAACGCGCAATTTTTCCCTACTTGACAGCCATGACCTACCTGTACTAAATTGTCAATTTTTGTATTTTGGCCGATGCGGGTTTCTCCGACAGCGGGCCTGTCGATCGTGCTGTTGCAGCCAACCTCAACGCCCTCTTCTAATACAGTGCAGCCAGACTGCTCCATTTTCACCCATCCTGTGGCTGTCGGCACGAACCCAAAACCTTCGGAACCGATCGCCGCACCGCTGTGAATCACGCAATTTGCCCCGATGCGAGTACGTTCGTGGATGACACAATTAGCGTGTAAAACAGTGCCTGCGCCTATTTCCGCATCTGGGTAAATTACAACATTTGGATGAATGCAAACATTGCTGCCAATTTTGACTTTTGCTTGAATAACGACGTGGGGGCCGATATAGACATTTTCACCAATTTCTGCTGAGGGGTGAACGACGGCTGAGGGATGAATTTCGGATGCTGGGCGAAACGGTTGATAGAAAATGGCGATCGTTTCAGCAAACAGCAATCGCGGATCGGGTGCGGCAATCCAAGCAATGTTGCGATCGTTACATTGAGCTTGGAGACTTTCATCTAAGGGTAAAATTAAAGCCGAAGCATTTGTAGTGGCTGTATGAACGGCAAATTTAGCACCTTCTATATAACTGATTGTGCCCGATGGAGCTTCATCAACAGGGGCAGCACCTGTAATTTCTGGATCGGTAGCAACCGACGCTGTGAGGGTGCGACTGGTGGCTAAGTTAAGTTTTTGTACTATTTCGCTAAACTTCATCTATAAAAATTTGTTGTTAGCACAGATGGATCATAGTTAAAAGTACCAGCTTTGGAGCACGATCTGAGCAGTTGCTATTTAAAAAACAAAAACCCCGACTTCTCCAAGAAATCGGGGTTGTAGCGCTCGATTATTTTTGGCAATTATTGTACAGAAACTGCATCTACGTCAACGGTGCTGCCTTTGGCTTCAGAAGGGCTGCCGGTGGCTTCGGATGCTGAGGCTGTCTCTGTTTGGCGGGATTTAAAGTAGTCGATCGCCATTTGGGACACTTCGGAAATCAGCAAGACAGCAATTGCCACATCGTCAATTTGTCCGATGACGGGGAGAAAGTCTGGGGCAATGTCGATCGGGCTTACCAAATATGCCAGCGTTCCCAGAATAATCCACCAGCGGTATTTGGGGTTGCGGAGGGTGTCGCGGTACCAGTTGTAAACAGATTGTATAGAAAAGTTCATGTGGTTGTCCTCTACTTATATTTTCCATCTTGACAAATTGTCGCTCGAAATGCTTGTGGAGATATCCCCCCTAGGGTTGGCAAGAGACTTCTACCTGAGAGTATAGGGAATTGGGGAGGGAGAAGTTGTCAAGCTGTGTTGAAAGGGCGGGGACTCTTGACAACGCCCCTACAGAAACCTGACAGATGAAAGGCGATGGAATTTATCTGTGTTTATCTGCGTTTATCTGCGGTTTAAAAAAACATTCATATTGTTGACGGTAGATTCGGCATCTATTACTTGTATATCGTGATTAAAGCAAGTTACTTAGATTGGGATTTTTCAACCGCAGATGTCAACAGATAAACACAGATGAACGCCGATGGGATTTATCTGTGTTTATCTGCTGTTTAAACAAATCTTCATCTCTCTCTCTCACGAATTTTGAAAGATCCATTTTTGGTCGCCGATCGCAATTTCGCAGCCATTGGGTAGCCAAAAAGGCTCGTTAGCAGCCAGCCTCTGGCCCCCTACAAAAGTGCCGTTGGAACTGCCGCTATCGACAAGCTGATACCGCTGTTTGCCAAGTTCGTCATTGGCCCGGCGGATTTGAGCGTGGTAGCGCGAACTTTGCGGATCTTGTAATACTAAAGTGTTGGTTGGTTCGCGTCCAATTGTAAAGGGATTTGCTGTTAGGGCGATCGCTTCTCCAGAAAGTTTGTAGATTAAATATGCGGTTGTTTGGCGATCGCTGCTTGCGAGTACGGTTGGTGCAAGTTGGGGAGGATTTCTCCCAGCAGGGAGGCTGTTTTGAGCAAGTTGTTGTGTTAGTTGTTGTAAATCGCGATCGAACCCTGCTGCTGTGTCTGAAGCTGGAAGACTCGCAGGAGAATTACCTGAAATTAAGTTTAACTGCTGTACGGGAGATTGAGGAACAATCGGACGGCCTGCTTCGGCAATTCTCATTTGCAGGGCGGCGGCATTTTCTGCTTCTTGTCGGGCACTCATTCCCTCAACTTGGCGAATAACTCCGTTGGTTTCGGGAAAGCTGACATCGCCAATTCGCACGTCTTCTAAGTTAAAACCTAGGGTATAAAAATCTTGGACGCGATCGAGCAAATTTTGGCGCAGCAACAGCCGTCCTTGACTGATAAGCTGTTGTAGGGGTATTTGCCCGATCGCTAATCCCATACAATCTTTTACTGCACTTGCTAAAGCACCTATAGGATCGGACAATTCCAAAGCTACTCGTTTCGGATCTATAACTTGATAAATAACAGTCAGGGTGGCATCAATTAAAAATCGATCCTTAGACAAAAAATCTCCGTGCGACTGCACCTCCAAATTGCGGAGTTTGGTGTCTACGAGGACAATTTGAGACTGTTCCAGCAGGGGAAGGGCAAAGCTGAAATGCCGCCCGGATTTCAGGGTACGCACGGCGCGGCCGTTTTTGACCAACACACCCGTGTAACCCGCCCCTATAAAGTCCATGCTAAAGCCGGCCCAGCGTTCGGGTGTGACGGTTTGAATCAGGGGAGAAGCGTTGTTCATGGGAGGGAGTTGAGGGAGGTTCGATTCTATTTTTAGGGTAACAAATTGCTGGGGGTGAGCGATCGGGCGGTGTGCCGGTTTCGCAACCTCTATTCTATACTTCTGGACTCCCCGCGATTCAGGCCGGACTCGATCGAGTTTGCACCCCAGCAATCCACCTTCTGTTCCTACTGCATTCCCACTTTTGCCATCACCCGCCGGGAAGCAATATTTTCAGATTTAGAAAGCGCTACAATGCGATCGAGTCCGAGAGTTTGAAACCCGTATTCTAAGATAGCAAACGCTGTTTCAGTTGCTCAACTCATGCCCCCAGCTTATATCTATTTGTACGCACTTAATCACGAGTCTTAAAGTGCATACATTCGCCAACAATCTTGAAATTATCTGCGGTTTCCCCATCAATCAAAGATTTATGCAATAAATCTAGTGGGTCGATCGCCCTTTTGATTTACCGCACCACAAAAGCCGCACACTCAACATGAGAAGTCTGAGGAAAGAAATCCGCCGGCTGCACTCGCGCTAACTTATAATCCCCATTTTCGCACAAAATCTTGAGGTCGCGAGCCAAAGTAGCAGGCTTGCAGCTAACATAAACAATGCGATTTGGTTTGATTTCCTTGATAGCTTCCAAAACCGCGCGATCACAACCTTTCCTCGGCGGATCTAACAGCACAATATCCGGTGTCAATCCCAAGGAAGGCAGCAAACTCTCTACAGTTCCCGCTTGAAAATCGACATTTCTCACGTCATTTAACTCAGCATTTAATTGGGCTTGTTCGATCGCCGCCGATTGCACTTCTAAACCAATGGCTATTTTTACTTGTTTTGCCAAGGGTAAAGTAAAAGTACCAATGCCGCAGTAAGCGTCAACCAAAACCTCGTTTCCTTGCAAATTCAATTCGCCTACCATCACCTCTAACAACGCTTCAGCCGCCTCTGTATTAACCTGGAAAAAAGTATCAGCCCTTAGCTGAAATTTCAAACCAGCAAAACTTTCTCGCAGATAAGAACGACCCGCAAGGCAACGAGTTTCGACACCAAAAATTACATTAGTTTGAGCGGGATTTATATTCAAACAAACACCTGCCAGTTGAGGATATTGTTTCAGCCACTCTGATGCTTGCTCTTCGAGTCCCGGCAAGTCTCCAGTGCGAACTATTAAAGTTAGCAGCATCTCCCCGGTGCGCCGTCCGATTCGCAAGGACAAGTGACGCAATTCTCCTGTATGTTTCTTTTCATCGTAGACTTGCCAATCCCGCCAGTGGATGTCTTCTTTGACTTCTTTTAACAAAGGATTGAGGCGCGGATCTTGCACCGGACACTGATTGAGATTGACTAATTTGTGGGTGCTTTTTTGATAGTAACCTGCTTGGACTTGACCTGTTGCAGATATTGCCATGGGATAAGTCGCTTTGTTGCGGTATCCCAAAAATTGAGGAAATCCCTCGATTTTTCCAGTTAAAATTTCATCAACTTGCGGATTGCTAAATCCGCCAATCCGTTCTAAGGCTTGAATGATTTGATTTTGCTTGGCTGCAAGCTGATATTGATAATCTACGTGCTGCCACTGACAGCCACCGCACTTGTCAGCGACAATGCAGTTAGCTCGAATGCGGTGTTCGGAGGCTTCCAGAAGTGTGTCCAGCTTGCCTGTAGCATAGGTGGATTTGACTTGCACGAGGCGGACAAGGACTCGATCGCCCGTCACGGTATCGGGCACAAACACTACTAACTCACCAAAACGACCAACTCCGTCGCCGGTGTCTGTCAAGTCGGTAATCTCTATCTCAATCAGTTGACCTTGCTGGCAAGGGTTTGCCAATTTCGTCGAGTTTGGGGTTGGGAATTTAGATTTGGTCACAAGTAGTCGTGGTAGGATTTAATATGGTAATGCAATATCGCTCTCTCTTTCCTGAGATAAGTCGTAGCGAAGCGGGGCTCCATCCATTGCACTCAAGCTCAATAGCAGGCTGTATTCCTGCTGCTGAACGTCTTGCTGCTAAAGCCAAGCTTCAACCGGCAAGTCAAGCCTGCCGTGAGTTGCCCCGATCGATCCTGTGCGATATGCTGTTGGGGCGACGTAGCAAAAACTCGTTAAACAGTCAAAGTGTCTGCCGACATCAAAACTCTCACTCGCAGTTTTTGAGTTTTTCCCGCAGTACCCTGGAACACAGGGAAACTGGCTTGAACATCAAGCATAACGTTTGCGGAGATTTACCCGCTACTTCTAATGTTGATAAATGTTAGAAGCAAAATAAATCGCCCAACCAAGAATCTCATCTTTAAGGGATGAGAAGGTCAATTAATCTTACTCTCAAATATCCTCAATTTTTTTGAATAACAATGAGCGTAGTTAGCCAATTAATTCTCCAAGCCGACGACGAACTTCGCTATCCCAGTACCGGCGAACTTCAAAGCATCAAAGATTTTTTTAAAACCGGAGAACAGCGGGTGCGTATTGCTACTGCGCTGTCTGACAGTGAGAAAAAAATTGTTGAAGAAGCTAGCAAAAAACTCTGGAAAAAACGCCCTGATTTTATCTCTCCTGGGGGCAATGCTTACGGCCAGCGCGAACGGGCTTTGTGTCTGCGCGACTACGGCTGGTACTTGCGCCTGATTACCTACGGTATCTTGGCGGGTGACAAGGAGCCGATCGAAAGCATCGGTTTGATTGGCGTTCGGGAAATGTATAATTCTCTGGGCGTTCCTGTTCCTGGCATGGTCGAAGCTATCCGCTGTTTGAAGGAAGCTTCTTTGGCTTTGCTCAATCAGGAGGATGCTAAGGAAGCAGCTCCTTATTTTGATTATATCGCTCAAGCAATGTCTTAATTGCTTTGGTGATTGCTTTCATCAATGTAGCGGAGCATTCGCGGGTGATTTTTGGGGTGATTTTATCTCGCAATTGCTCGCAAATGTTTCGCTTCTGTTTTGGGAAAGGAAATCTGCCTAATTTCTGCTAGGAAGCAATGCTGTTTAAGCTTTCCCAGATGTTGAGTTCGTCTTGTCTTTCCATGCACATTTGAATTAAAAAGTCAAGTGTTTTTGGGAGAGATTGTTTTTTGAATTTCCGGCTGTCGTAGTGAATGGATGTTTTGAGCTGCGAGAGTTCTCCAAGGCTGGGGCAGGTTTGGATATGATGAGCGATCGCATTTTGCCATTCTTCCAGCTTCCGGTAGCTGAGAAATTGTCCGCCTCTGTCCCGCCGATGCACGAAAACCACGAAAGCCCAGGATTCGATTCGCTTAATTTGATTTTGGCTGATTTTGAGCAGTTGGGCGATCGACCTGACGGTGATGCGGAGCTTTTTCGAGGGTTGGATGCGGCGAAACAGTGCTGTCATGGCTGAGTCACTCCTGAACCTGGGTGAGTTAGTAGGTGTTCGTCTTTGTATCTTACTATATCATATCATTCTACACGAATGCAGAGAAGTTGCAGTAATGTTTCTAAATGTGTAATGCTCAAACCCTGTGTGCTGCCTTGAGCAAGGCAAAAGTACAGCTAGCTTAAGAGTTAAATTGGATCTGTAAAATGCCGGGATTTCTTGACTTTAAGGCTGTCGTCGATCAGGAAAAACTGCGCCCTGTGCGATTTACGGATACGGGACGCGGTAGATTGGGCAAACTTCTGAAAGCAGCTAGAGAGATTCGGGGCTGGTCAATTATTGAAACAGAAATGGTTACAAAAGAATACGAGGCCGCTCTGTTTCGGACAGCCGGAGATCCTGTACCAAAAGATGTCGGTATTAGTAATGCTACTGTTAGTCGCTACGAACGCGGGAAGTTAGAAAGTTTGGATTGGCGATCACTCTCTCTGTTATGCTTTGTCCTCAAGCCGATCGATCCGGTGACAGGGGAAGCCCTGGAACCGACAAATGCTTTATATATCGCGTGCGAACATCCCCCATACAACGATGCGAAGCTCTATGACTAGATTATTTGCAGATAGGTAATGTCAGAACTCTCTAACAAAGCTGTGGTAGATAATCGGCAGGAATTGCGTCCCGTTCGCTTCACTGAAACGGGGCGGATGCGTTTGGGGAAGATTTTAAAAGCAGCAAGACAGACAACAGGCTGGTCTGTCAGCGAAACAGAGTTCAAAACAAAGGGATATGAAGAGGCGCTGTTCACAGCGACAAATCAACCTGTACCCAAAGATGTGGGTATCAGTGCCGCCACAGTCAACCGTTACGAACGTGGGAAGCTGGATAATTTGGATTGGCGATCGCTCTCTCTGTTATGCTTTGTCCTCAAGCCGATCGATCCGGTGACTGGGGAAGCCCTGGAACCGACAAATGCGCTTTATATCGCTTGCGAACATCCCCCATACAACGATGCGAAGCTCTACGAGTAGTTGATTTTTGATGTCTGATTAAAGAAAATTAGTTAGATTGGGAGTTTTTAACCGCAGAGGGCGCAGAGGGCGCAGAGTTAGAGAAGATAGAGATTAATCATTCTGATACCAACGGATTTGATATTACGCATCGCCCTTTTGTTTAGCAATTAAAGCTTTAGCTTGCTGCCACAGAGATTCTAACTCTTCTGGGGCATAATCTGACAAAGGTCGATCGCACGCAGCCTCTACCTTCGCAAACCGCTGCACGAAGCGATCGTTTGTTCCTTGCAAAGCAGCCGACGGATCTAAATCGTACCAGCGAGCTAATTGAATCAACACAAACATAATATCTCCCAATTCCGACTGCTGCGCTGCCTTATCCTCGTGTTTGAGAGCGTGTTCAAATTCTGCCATTTCTTCGTGAAATTTATCCCAAACGCCCTCTACACTGTCCCAATCAAAACTCACTTCCGCAGCTTTTTGAGAGATTTTCATCCCGGCGGTGATTGGCGGCAAAGTGCTGGCATAACGGCTCATTTTTGAGGCTAAAGTTGGCGGCTTTTCCAAAGTTGTGCCTTTTTCAGCAGCTTTGATTTTTTCCCAGTTTTCGTTGACTTCATCAACGCTGTTGAGTTCGACATCGCCAAAGACGTGGGGATGTCGCCGAATTAGTTTTTCTGTAATGCCTGCAGCGATTTCGGCGAAGGTAAATTGATTGGATTCGCTGGCAATTTGAGCTTGTAGAATTACCTGTAACAGTAAATCGCCCAATTCTTCGACGATCGCATCTTTATCTCCTTTGCGAATCGCATCGGCGGTTTCATAAGCTTCTTCGATGATGTGAGGAATTAGAGTTTGGGGAGTTTGGGCTAAATCCCAGGGACATCCGTCGTCGGGCGATCGCAATTTAGCCACAACTTCTATAAGTTCTTTGAGTGCTGTGAGCGATCGACTTTCAGAATTAGACATAATAATTTACCTTTTATATCAACCGCCAAGACGGTTATAACGTTGTTACTCCAACCATTAATTTTATTACTTCTGCCTTCTTCCTTCTGCCTTCTTCCTTCTGCCTTCTGCTATGGATTTGCTAGATGTGCGAGTCGGAGCTTGGATTTTGCGCCTTTTAATTGTCTTAGGAGGGCGCAACCCGCTCAATCCTTTCTTTTTGAATCTTTTGTAAGCAGAGCCGCCCCAATCGCTCAGATAGTGGCTCATAGCGCCCAATTCTAGACCGATGTAAACGGCTAAAATTTCGATGTGGTGTTCCCAGATCGATCGCCCGTAACTCAAAACCACATCCTGCCAATTCCAGCCGAAGTTTCCGACTTTTTCGGCAATTGCCAATCCCACGATTCCGAGAACCGCGATCCAGATAGCGAGGTACAATATTCGCAAAGCAGTGCCGATCAGAGGGCCGTGGGACAAAAAAGAGCGGTGGCGCAGGCTTTTTTGGTACGGGAGCCAAATCGCTTTGAACCATCCCCAGCGCTGATACTGGCAAGAGTAGATATCCAAGTCGGGGCCAAACATCAGCCCGCCGAATAAGAAACTGCCGGAAACGAGCAAAGTCAGGTTGCTGCTGCTCGTCTGGCCAAAGGTGAGGGCTGCCACCAAGGGCAAACTCCACATGGTTATTTGATCGTGGGTGCGGCCAGAGGGCATTTAAAGTTTAGGATATTTTTTACTTGATCTTTCTGAGTTACTGTGATATGATAAATCCCGGTGAGTGCAATTGGGTGATTAGCTCAGTGGTAGAGCGCCTGCTTTACACGCAGGATGCCGTAGGTTCAAATCCTACATTACCCATCCGATAACTCAATATCAACAGTTTCAGCCGTTTTTAGCCGTCAAGCCGAGAACGGCTGTTGCTGTTGAGGGTTGACTGTTGAATTGGGTGACGACTAAATTTAACATTCTGGGGCGGATGTTTCAAAAGTTGGCACCCAATGCTAGAAAATTAATTTATTGATTTTCTTTTTTAGAACCCTGTATATGAAGCCTAAAATAACTAGCCCGATCGCTTGGCAGCAAGCTGAACTGCTCATGCAGCCAGCGATGATTCGAGTGCTCGATAACATCCGCAAACAATTAGAGGAGTCAGTTTGGACGGGTACTTATCAAGAAGTGCAGATTCCCATTCCTGGCTATCAACTAATTTTAGAGCTTCAAGGCGAGCAAAGATGTGTCGATATTTGGGAACTTTGCTATCGAGTCTGCTTTGTCAACTACCAGCCCGCCCACAGTCAAATCCAAAGCCAAGAAGTTGTAATTGATACTAGCTTGATTGATGATGAGACTGGCGACGTAGATTGGAATCGTCTTGATGCTAAAGCCAGCCAATTAATACAAGAAATATTCGCCAATTTGGGCAAATAGTCAGTTGACAGTTGTCAGTTGACAGTTGTCAGTTGTCAGTGGTGAGCTTTCCAGCCAACAGCGAACAGTCAACAGTCAACACTCATCAGTTAACAGTCATCAGTCAACAGTCATCAGTCAACACTAATCAGTCAACAGCCAACAGTTAACAGTCAACAAAATCTTATGATTCAGGAATTGCACGACATTCAAGCAGCGGCAGGTGCTACTTTTGCAGAGTTAACAACCAAAGAAATTGTGCCAGTCAGTTTTGGTAACGACGCAGAAGCGATCGCAGCAACGAAACAAGGTGCCGCTTTGTACGATCGCACTCACTGGGGACGCATTCAAATCTCAGATAGCGATCGACTGCGGTTCTTGCACAATCAAAGTACCAATAACTTCAATATACTCAAACCCGGTCAAGGTTGCGACACGGTTTTCGTCACATCCACCGCCCGGACGATTGACCTCGCCACCGCTTATGCTAAAGAAGATGCCGTACTGCTGTTAGTTTCGCCCAACCGCCGCCGCCAATTGCTGGAATTGCTCGATCGCTATATTTTCCCAATGGATCGCGTCGAGTTAACAGATTTAACCGATACAACTGTTGCTTTCAGTTTCCTCGGCCCGGAAAGCACTCAACTACTAGAAAAAATCGGAGTTACCGAACTAGAAAATCAACCTTACGCTACTCACAAATTGATAAATTTTGCAGGTATGGAAGTCCGAGTTGCGGTTGGTAGCGGTTTAGCAACTCCCGGATACACGTTAATTGCGTCAGCAAGTGATGCAGCCCAGTTATGGCAGGAATTAGTCAAAGCTGGGGCTGTACCGATGGGCGATCGAGTTTGGGAACAACTGCGAATCGAACAAGGACGGCCCGCACCCGATTTTGAACTCACAGACGATTACAACCCCTTAGAAGCCCGCCTTTTACACACCATTACCTATGACAAAGGCTGCTACATCGGTCAAGAAACAATTGCCCGGTTGAACACCTACAAAGGAGTCAAACAGCAACTTTGGGGCGTGCAGTTGAGCGGTGCGGTTGAACCCGGAACAACAGTCACAATCGGAGAGGAAAAAGTCGGCAAACTCACCAGTTTTACGGAAACTGAATCCGGATTTTTTGGTCTTGCTTACATCCGCACAAAAGCCGGCGGCGAAGGACTGAAAGTGCAAGTCGGATCGGTGTCAGGGGAAGTAGTAAATGTACCTTTCTTGAGTTCGTAGTTGCGATCGGTAGGCTGTTGAGGCCGCAGCGCCAAAAACTTTTTTGTTGAGGTTGATGTGGGTTAACGTTAACCCAATAAATTGACACAAATTCCTATCTTTAGATAGATTTACCACAAAAAAACAGCAATTATTCTGTATAAAAGTCGTTACAGAAAAAACAGAGTTTTTCAATGAAAAAGTTTACATCGCGCTTAGTCAAAACTTGCCTGCGAGTAGGAATAATCTTTGCTGTAGGAATAGCACTGATTTTTAGCTCCGAATTGGAATTGTCGGGCAACAAAATGCAAGCGATCGCTACATCTTTAACCCCTGAAGCTAAGTCTTACGAAGTTGCCCGTCCCGATCGGCAGCCAACAAGCGATACAGAGAAGGATGCCACGGGTGTACTTGACAATATCCGAGAAAAGCTGAATCTCGACCAACCCATTGCCCCCAGTACCAAAAAATTTATAGAATCGGTAAAAGATAACGGGGGCGAAGCAGTTACGCCGGGACAGGAAGCAGTAGAAAAAGCGGCAGAGCGAGGTAGGAGCGATCGAGCCAAGTAATTCAATCGCATCCAGTTTTCAAATATCATATTATTAGTCCGCCTGCGCGGACTTTGTTTGTTCAGTAGCGATTTCCAAATCCGAATCATGGAAGGGATAATGAACCCGGATTCGATTGTTCACATCGGGACTTCAGGCTGGAGTTACGACCATTGGGAAGGTGTGCTTTATCCCCACCAGCTACCGCCTCGCTCTAGGCTCGATCGCTATATCCAGCACTATCAAACCGTCGAAGTTAATAGCACCTACTACCACTGGCCACCAAACACTACCTTTGCTAACTGGCGAGAGCGCCTCCCCCAAGGATTTCTGATGACCGTAAAAGCGCCCCGTGGTCTAACGCACTCCAAGCGTCTTTACTCGCCAGAAAAGTGGTTGGAACGCATGAGTGAGGGACTTGAATGCCTGGGCTCACGACTGGGTATTCTCCTCGTCCAACTCCCTCCCCAGTTCGGCTGCGATTTGGCCCGCCTAGCTTACTTTCTAGAACAGGTTCCCCCTTGGATCAAAGTAGCTGTGGAATTCCGACATCCAAGCTGGCACACAGAAGAGGTATTTTCGCTGCTAGAACGCGAAGGAGCGGCTTACTGCGTCATGAGCGGGGCCCACCTGCCGTGTATCCTGCGCGCCACGGGTTCATTCGTCTATGTGCGCCTCCACGGCCCCGACCCCAACAATCTCTACGGCGGCTCCTACTCGGATGATGATTTGCGTTGGTGGACCGATCGCATCCACGAGTGGGAAAGCCAGGGGCGAAGCGTGTTCGTCTACTTCAACAACGACGGAGAGGGAAATGCAGTTCGCAACGCTTCAAAGCTAAAAACTTTTGTGGAGAACGGTACTTCGTGACAAGCGAAAATTGAGAGCGTCCCCATTCTTTTGGCCGCATTCAAAAACGCTCCGCAGTTCCCTGAAGCTGAATTAGAAATCGGAGGTGGCGTTCGTCTAGGTTGTTGTTTGACGATCGCAATCACCCCGAACCCGCACATCCAACTCAACATCACCCAGCACAAGCCGATCGCATTCAACTCAACATCAAGATCGCACTTTTGCTTCCATTTCAAACAAATCCCCCAGGGTGCGCTTGACGTTCGGAAACAGGTTGAGTCGAGGGGGGATATTATTCCCCGCCCCTCTCAGTTAGATCTGGGCGTGCGACTTTCACCGCACCCAGCTCCCGATGTTCTTGACTTGCGCCTTTGCTCATGTGGATGTAATCGTGGCAGCTTTCGTGAACCGCTAGAAGGTTGTTTATTTTCCAATTACTATGGTTTCTGTCTACATGATGTAGATGCACCTTTTCATCGCCTAGCATTTTTAAGCCACATTTTCCACATTTATGGTTTTGCCGTTTTAAAGCTTTAGAGGTTTTGCCGTTATAGAGCTTGCTGTTACGCTCACTCCAGTAGGCTATACAGCGTTTCCCGCTGTTATGAGGTACAGTAGCAGCAATTAGCAAACCAATTTCTTAAATGTTTAGGGTTCATTAA
>NZ_JAUBOY010000121.1:0-2309 GCF_036700465.1 Microcoleus sp. T3_A4
TGGACTTTTGACAGTGAGGACAAGTAGCATAATCCATCAAAAAACCCACTTTTAAAATTGTTTTTCTATCATTTTTACTGTAGTTTAGACTAAATAAAGATGAGAAAGGTGGCTTCAGAAGAACTAGAGCCACCGCGCTGGGAGAGAATAAGGGTGAAAAGAAAACCTATCCACTCCCTTAATGAACAGTGAACGATTAAAAGACTTTCGTCAAGCAGCATACGAGTTATTAGTGCTGGCGAAAGATGCAAAATTCGAGCTGATGGATGCAGTAATGACAACCAGGAATGCGGCTTGTTTGGCGGAATTTTCGCTCAGTCCGCTATTCAATCGTCAATGGTCAAGCGTCTATGAAGCCTTACAAGACTGTAGACCAGACCGGAAAAAACTGATGATGCTGTATCAAGAGCAATTACAGCAGCAAGTACCTAGAACAGAACATATATTAGTGGCAATTGACCACACTGCATGGGCGAGACCTGACGCTCAAACATTAAAAGACAGAACCCATGAATATCAGAAAGGCTGCATTGTTGGACAGGGATATAGTACAATTGCGTGGATACCTGAAGAACAAGGAAGTTGGGCATTACCCCTACTCCAGGAAAGAATTAGTAGTGGGTCTTCACCCATACTTCAAGCAGCTTCCCAACTCAAACTTGTTTGCGAACAAAGCGTCAACCCAATATTAGCAGTCTTAGACGCCTGAATATGGCAATGCAACTTGGGTATTAGCGCAAGCAGATATTCAAGCTGATTGCTTAATGAGAGTCCGAAAGAATGCTTGTTTTTGGTCAGCACCACCAGCCTATAGTGGTCGCGGTAGACCGCGAAAACACGGGTCCAAAATGAGACTCAATGACCCAACCACATGGCTCAAAGTGGATACTGCGATCGAAATTGACTCTCATCCACAGTTGGGACAAGTCCGAGTCCGTCAATGGCTTGACTTACATTTTTATCGCGCCCCTGAACATCCTGTCAATTTAATTCTCATCGAAAGACTCAATCCCATGTCAAACGGTCAGCCGTTTCCACCCTTGTGGTTGGCTTGGGTGGGAAAACGAACTCTACCTTTAGAAATAGTTTGGTTTAAGTATTTACGACGTTTTGGAGTGGATCATTGGTATCGGTTTGCCAAGCAAAGATTACATTGGACATTGCCTAACCTGAGAACTCCCTCTCAATGTGAGCGGTGGAGTGATTTAATGCCCTTGATGAGTTGGCAACTCTGGCTGGCTAGGGATTTAGTTAAAGAAAATCGACTGCCTTGGCAATCTGCTACGATCGATTTAACTCCTGGACGTGTTGCCCAATCAATGTTATCGATTTTAGTTGACATTGGTACTCCGACGAAACTACCTAAACCGAGGGGAAAATCTCCTGGTTGGGAAACAGGAAAGGTACGGATATCGGCACCACGATATCCCACTGTCAAAAAACGAGTCTCTCGACGCAAAAAGTCCTCAAGATTAGTTGTTTAATCTCCTCTATTTGGAATTGTTGAGCAATAACTTGCCCGGTGTTGAAAGGCAGGTACTTTTAGATGCGATCGTTTTTTAGTCTAAACTCCAGTTTTTAATACATCTTTCAATCGTAATGTCTGGCAAATTGAGTAATCCGTCAAGATGGAAATCCATGAGCTTAGCCTCTAGCATAAAGTTCCTTAATTATACAGTTTCCACCGCAAACCCAGAAGAGCCCAGAATCATCGCTCCTAAGAGTATAAGACAAGGAATTTGCCGATGTCTCAAAGCCGGAGTCAACCCAGAATTTCCCGAACAGGGGACACCTCAAGGTGGGGTGGTAAGTCCACTATTAGCTAACATCGCCTTAAATGGAATTGAAAGTATTCACAGATACCATAGGATATCAAACCAAAGAATTACTGACAAGACCTCAACGAAAGATATTATCGAGCCAACAATCCGCTACGCGGACGACATGGTGAGCGCGACACGATGTCGCATGTTGTGAGTGAGGAGGTGACTTCTCTAGGTTAGTGTCCAAACCTATCCTCAATCTCCAAGGGCATCACTGGTAACGGTGGGGTCTTTTGCAAGGAGGTAACGTCTAAGGAGCGTCCAAGCCATTTGGACAAACCGGGCAAGAGGAAGACTGAATGGGTGAACGCAAGTGAATCTCTGATGAGGCTGCGTGACGTCTGGTCATCGAAATATGGCTGATACGGTGATGAAGGGACAATGAACCTCGGTCTTACCAATCGAGGCACGGAATTCGGTCTTATGAATCGAATTCGAGGACACCCCGTCCCCGCAGTAGAGGAGACACCCTCTTCAGTTGCATCT
>NZ_JAUBOY010000122.1:0-2227 GCF_036700465.1 Microcoleus sp. T3_A4
TCGGCTCCGAGTTAACAATTTTTCTTAATTTTACATCATCTTGCATTTGTCTCACATTTATTTGAAATTACTATAAATCCAACTGAGACTGTAAGCAGTTATTTGTGAAACCTCTCGGCTACTTCTACCAGATGCTAATAACCAAATAATTTGATAATGGCTTCTCTCCACAGCATCTTTTGCCTGACGGTAGCGCTGTTCTAACTCGGTCAATGATAGATGTGGCTCTATACTAATACGTTTTGGCATGGGAGAGCGTGGATGCTGGCGACTGAAGGCATACTTATTCATTTTACTATGGGCGTGTTCCCGGACATGATATTACCGGAAGCTGTGCTTGATGAAGCCGTTAAGTTTCTCGAATCTTTGTATATTAAGGGCGAACCCGTCGAGTAGCGATCGTACTTTTTGTTGTGAGAAATTCAGCCACGTTTCGGACAGTGTAAATATACAGTCAATCACCAACTAATTACTCGATCGCACAGTCAAAACTTGCGGCGGCGTCGCATCCGGCGGATACAAGAAATCCACCTGCACCAAACGGCGTTCCCCCGGCTTCATATTCACATTCACCAAAGGTTCCCCCTGCTGTCCCCGCCGCTGCACAATGTGAATGTAGCGCGTCAAAGTCTTGCCCGTATCATCCTTAAACATCACCCGCACCGTACCTCGGAAAAATATCCGATTTTCAGGAGGATCATAAAACATCAATCCCCCCGATTCTGTATTTGCTTTAATAGGTGTTTGCATTTTAATGCTAACAGATTGAGACTCGCGAGATTTGTTATAAAGCGGAAAAGTTAAGTTGTATTGAATGCCGTAATTACCGTGAGCAGAATAAGCAGTATCGGGATAGCGAGCTAACATTTTAGCGCTTTGAACTTGGCCAGTCCCAAAAGTACCCGTGTCCGTTGTGCTCAAAGCATAGGAAAATGACTCGCCGCGCTTGGGAATCGTTAAATAATCAGTTCTCGAATTGTCCGTAATTTTAGCTTGCCACTGGGAACCTTCCGCTACTCCTGCCACGCGGCCATAAATTTTTTGCACCGGATTTTCGCCTCTGGGAGTTGGTGCTAAATCTCTCGGCCCCGCTAAACCTTTAGTATTTAAAATATTTTCCCACTCTTCTAATGTGGGATATTGCTCTACTCCTTCTGGAGTTGTAGGAGCAAACATCGCTAAACTAGCGACATAAACCGAATTGCTGCTCGACATTCGCATCAAGGTCGATCGACCATTGGAAGAAGGCGTGACATTCCCCACAGGTATCGGCAAATTCATCAGCATTCGGCTCTCATTGGCCGGAATCTCGATCGCAGCCGGCAAAATGGCTTGTCTGAACCCCCGCAGCACATCGCTCGTGATGCGGCTTCCAGGCCCCGCAAACACAGTGCCGAATCGATTTTCTAAATACGACGGTAAATCGACAAACAAGGCATCCGGCCGAGTTAAATAAGTCGCTCCTTGCAAGACATTTAAAGTAACAGGTTCGGAGTTAGGATTGTGGACAATTATTCCTTGAAATAAGGTGCGAGTTTGGTCGCGATTTTTAGCTTTGGCGATGTGGTGGGCGAAGATGTCAAATCGGCCTTTGAAGGGAAAGTTTAAGTGTGCAGAAGGCACTTGTTTGGCTTCTTGCGGAAATGTGGAGAGCAAAATGCCTTCGGTTTGCACAACTTCGGGGCTGTTGCTGTTGAAAACGGGGATGCTGTCGAGTTTTCCCGGTAAAACGCGCACTTGTTGGGGCTGCATGACTGTGTTTAGCGGGGCCGTTGTCTGCGGTTGTGGTAAATCCAGTTCGTTTTCGGGTGCGGGGGCTTCTGGGTCGATGATCAGTTGTTGTTGGGCGGGAGGTGCAGGGATTGTTTGAGCTAGGGGGAAAATTGGCAAAAACATTGCTGAGAGCGCGTTTAACTGAACTTGCAGAGATTGCCACATAGCAACCGACACAAAACTTTACCACAAGTTGGTTGATATTTTCTGGGGATTTGGGAATTTTAGGTCAATTTTTGTGGAAATTCGGGCGGCCCAATTTAGGACTTTGGAGAAGTAATTATTGTAGGGGCAATCCCCCCGTGGTTGCCCCGATAGATAGAGGGTAGGCACGGGGGCACTACCCCTACAAATTTATCTGAATGATTTAGGATTGCTACAGCAGATTCCAGGTTTATGAAGTACAGTAACAGCAGCTTGTAAACCAGTTTTTAAAGTGCTTAGGATTGACCAA
>NZ_JAUBOY010000066.1:0-26814 GCF_036700465.1 Microcoleus sp. T3_A4
TTTGACAATTTTCGAGATCGACTATTAGCTTGCTTTTCTAATTAGTCTTTCTTATCACCGCCAACCCAGAAGACCCATGCTGAAGACAGAAAATTAACACTACACTCAAACTCAAAATGCTAGTCGTTCCCAGCAGTTAATATTGATTTAGCACAAAAATATATATCCTACACCAACCACCACGATTCGGCTGTCGCCGACGCTAAGCGATGTCTACCGAAACATTAGTTAACTGGCTCGAATCGAGCACCGAATTAGGCATATTATCCCGCGAGATTTTACAGGCGATCGCGGATGAAATGGAGATGTCAACTTTTCCCCCTGGATTTCGAGTGGTAATCGAAGATACACCAGTCACTAATCTCTATATCCTAGAACGAGGACAGGCCGATCGCTACCGCCGCAAACAACCGGGATTAATGTGGGCGAGTAGTTTGTTGCCGGGGGCGATCGTCAATTTATCGGCCCTCCAGCGATCGCAACCTGCCGATAGTCGAATTATAACTCGGACAGAATGTCAATTTTGGGTAATTAGTGCCGATCGCTGGCCCAATTTGCTAGAAAGATATCCACGCATTACCGAAGCCTACGCTCAACGCTTGGCAGCGAAATTAGAACAGTTAGAAGCAGAAATTGCCTACGAACGAGAGCGTCAAAATGCCCTCCGCAGCTATCTAGTACCTAGGGCGAGACGGGGAGTAATTGGCAATAGTCGTTATGCAGTGAAATTGCGCCAACAAATTCGCACGGCATCGAGTGACAGCCGATCGGTATTAATCTCTGGTGAACCTGGTTTAGAAAAAGATAATTTAGCAGCTTTAATTCATTTCGGTTCTCACCGCCGCAGCGAGCCAATTATTCAGATTAAAAGTGCTTTACTTCAGAGCAATGGAGCGGAATTATTCGGGCGGTTGGGCGGCAAACCGGGGCTACTGGAATGGTTGGGGGAAGGGACGTTAATTTTAAATGACGTGCAAGAATTACCCGCTCAATTATGCCCCCAAATTCAGCAATTATTAACCGAGGGAACCTATACGCCAGTTGTCAAGGAAGGACAAATACCGCGACCACCGCGTTCTAGTAAGGCCCGGATAATTTTAATCTCAGAAATTGTGCAGCCCAAGCTAGATAAGCTGACACAACACAAGATTAAAGTCCCATCCTTGCGGGTGCGAAAAACAGATTTAGAAGCACAGGTTAACTATTATCTCAATATCATTGGTCGCAAAAAGAAATTAGTCAAGCCCCAAGTTACACCGGAAGCAATTCGCCGCTTACAAGCCTACGATTTTCCAGGGAATTTGCAGGAATTGCAGGGAATGGTCGATCGCGCCTTAGTTCAAGCACAGGGAAGTCAGGTATTAACGGAAGAAGTGTTTTGGGCCCAGGCAGCAAAGAAACAAAAGTTTCGGCTGAATTTATTAAATATTTATCCAAAATTTCGGCAATTTTTACGGAGCGATTGGTATCCCGATCGCGTGAATTATTGGTTTACCACCTGGGTGTTTGCATTGGTGGTAATTATCCTGTTTGTGGCTCCCCAAGATCGACAACATAATTTTGCGCTAAATATTTTTTGGGCGTGGTGGTGGCCATTAATTTTATTATTATTCCCCATCATCGGGCGATTGTGGTGTGCTTTTTGCCCTTTTATGATTTATGGGGAAATCGTCCAAAAACTATCGCTGAAAATTTTCCCTCGAACTCTCAATAAATGGCCACGCCAACAAGCCGAGAAATGGGGTGGCTGGTTTCTATTTGGACTATTTACTCTGATATTTCTGTGGGAAGAGTTGTGGAACTTAGAAAATACCGCCTATTTATCCAGTTGTTTGTTGTTGCTCATCACCGCCGGGGCGGTAATTTTTTCCCTAATCTTCGAGAGGCGATTTTGGTGTCGTTATTTATGCCCGATCGGGGGAATGAATGGATTATTTGCTAAACTCTCAATTATCGAACTTCGCGCCCAACAAGGAACCTGCGCGGCGGAATGCAGCACCTACCAATGTTACAAAGGCGGTCCCGGCTTGGGGGAAGGATTAACTACTAATGGCTGTCCGATTTATTCCCATCCCGCCCAATTAACCGATAATAAAGATTGTGTGTTGTGTATGACTTGCTTGAAAGCTTGTCCCCATCGATCGGTAGAATTAAATCTGCGCCCTCCCGGCATCGAATTATGGACTACCCACGTTCCTCACAGTTATGAAGTTGCCCTGTTATTTCTATTATTAGGTGGTATTTATCTGCATCGCTTGCCGGAGATAAATAGTTGGTTGGGGCTGGGCATCAATTTAGAGCAATTTTTACCTCATTTAGGACTGTCGATCGCAGTGTTAATTATCCCGCCGATGATTCCCATAATTGCCTACGCCATCATGCAGGCAATTTATCGGTTGGGACAAGCAGAAACCATGCCATTTACAACCTACAAACCCCTCTCATTTGTCTCTCTCGCCTACGGTTATTTACCCTTAGTCTGGGGTGGTAGTTTGGCTCACTATTGGCGATTGGGTTTGCAGGAAGGCGGTCGAGTGATTCCCGTAACTTTTGCCACTTTCGGACAAATTAGAGACGATTTACCGACTTTTATTGGCGATCCAGCAGTGATTAGTTTTTTGCAAGGTTTCACTTTGATTGTATCATTATTAGTCACAATATTTGTGACTCAAAAAATTGCCAAGCGCTCGATTAAATCTTTGATTCCACAACATTTAGCGAGTTTGTGCCTGATGCTGAGTTTGTGGTATGCGATCGTGGGAAACTGAGAGTGAGTATGCGCGGTCTATTACTTTGAGTTTTAATTATTTACTCGCTCTGACCAATTTAAGAGCAGGCTTCTTGCTGACAGGTACAGCAAAACACCATTACAAAGATGCCAGAGGAAATGAGTCCCTGTTGAAAAGAAAGGGCAAATTGCCCGATCGAGAGTACGGAATGCAAGGGCTAATAGGAAGACACCTGTTGCTGCTAATAGAATGAATGGTTCGCGCTTTTGCTGTCGATAGTGATACAGTCCTAGTCCGAGCAAAACCAAAAATGCAGGAGCATAGGAAAGAGAACCATTGAGAAAATTTGTAAATTGCTTGCTAAAATCGCTAACAAAAAAGAATGCTGCAAGTAATACTCCTGCATATCCTGAATTCATCCTAACTACCCGACGACTGTAAAGCCATATAAAACAAAGCTGAAAGACCAGAATAGGAATCACATCTAGTAAATTTGCCCATCGCGTTGCAAATGTATGAAACAGGAAACTTCCGATACCAATACTGGTGGCTAAAGCAATCAGTATCCAAATACCAGGGGATATTTTGTGGTGTCGCTGAGCTAATTGCCAAATAGCCCCTGCTGCAATAATGAAAGACACATTGGAAATAGCATTCAGTGGCTCGCTCCATAAACCAGGAATGAGCCGCTCACAGTAAAGGTCGATATAATCATTCATAGCTCTACCCTTGATTTTTTCAAGGTAACTTATAATTGTGTCGCAGATGCGGTACAATACACTATCTAATCTAGAATACCGCAAGTCGCTGATGTATCTAAGCCCCTTCTTACTCCCCTTCAGCATTTTAAACTCAACTAAACCTGTATAATTGAGACAGGTGCATGGGAGATAGTATGAAAATTTATTTACACATTAAAATTTACCAAATTTTTGTCAAAAACACTTAATCAAAGCCAAAAATAAATCAATAAATCATGAGCGAATCCTCAATCAAACCTGCCATAATTACCAAAGTAATCCCCGACAGCATCTGCGCGGAAATGGGATTTGAACCAGGAGACTCAATCGTCGCCGTCAACGGCCAAAAACCCCGCGACTTGATCGACTATCAATTCCTGTGCGCCGATGAATTTATTGAACTAGAAGTATTAGACAGTAAAGGCAAAAGTCACAAGTTAGAAATCGAAAAAGAGTACGACGAAGATTTAGGATTGGAATTTGAAACTGCTCTCTTCGATGGACTAATTCAGTGCAACAACCGCTGCCCTTTTTGCTTTATCGACCAGCAGCCTCCGGGAAAGCGCGAAACTCTCTATCTCAAAGATGATGACTACCGACTTAGTTTTCTTTATGGTAGCTATCTCACTCTCACAAATCTGACTCAAAAAGAGTGGGACAGAATCGAACAAATGCGGCTTTCTCCTCTTTATGTTTCCGTGCACGCTACCGAACCGGAAGTGCGAATTAGACTGTTAAAAAATCTCCGGGCTGGCCAGATTTTAGAGCAAATCAAATGGTTTCAAGAACGCCGCTTGCAAATTCACGCTCAAGTAGTTGTTTGTCCCGGTATTAATGATGGCGAACATTTAGAACGTACTTTGTTAGATTTGGCAAAGTTTCATACTGGAAGTATTCCCGCTGTAGCATCGGTGGCTGTAGTGCCGGTGGGTTTAACTCGCTTTCGCCCTGCCGAAGATGAACTGATCGCAGTAACTGCGGAAAAAGCGCGAGAAGTAATCGAGCAAGTGCAGAAAATTCAAGGGCTTTTGAGTACAGGAAAAGGCGGCCGAAAAGCTAAAAAGCAGAATTCAAAATCGCGGTGCATTTGGCTGGCTGACGAGTGGTTTTTAATAGCTGGTTTAGATTTGCCGTCGGCTGCTGATTACGAAGATTATCCGCAAATAGGTAACGGTGTCGGTTCTATCCGCCAGTTTATCCAGCAGTTTGAAACGGCTTTTGAGAAGCTGCAACCGATGCCAGTCGAGCCTGCGCGCAAGTTAGTTTGGGTGGTGGGGAATGCTGTCGAAAAAGCTTTTGAGCCGATCGTACAACAACTAAACCAAATTCCCGGCTTGTCCGTCAACATGGCAGCTTTGTGCAGCCACTACTGGGGACAAACTATCACTGTTACGGGTTTGCTCACCGGGCAAGATTTACTCGAAGCTTTGCAGGGGCGAGACTTGGGAGATGGCATCCTGCTGCCGTCGGTGATGCTAAAACAGGGGGAACCGCGTTTTCTAGACGACATGACCCTCGAACAGCTCGCTAGCTCGCTGAAAACCCGGATTTTGCCCGTGAGCGGAGTAGAGGAACTAATCTCGGCGGCGATCGGTCTGGCAACTGCTGAGGTTGAATTCTAAATTTAGAATCGAACATTCAAAAGCTAAGATGAGTAGGGTAATTCTGACTTGTAACTGGAGAGTTCAGGCTACAAACTAGAAACTTGAAGCCAAATCTTGCTCTAAAATTGTCTCTAGAATTGCAGACTAATTAAAAAATTATGCGTGTTTTTCATCAAATCGTGGTAGTCGGAGTGGGCGCTGCAATTACTTTCAGCAACGCCGCACAGAGTGCTTCAGCACAGCCTCCGGCTCAATCTCAGGACAGTTTGGCCCGCTTCAATCAGCTCGAATTAGGGCCCATTATTCGATCGACCTCGAACACAGCGGCAGAATCAGCATCACAGGCCGAACAGTCGATCGCCCTTAATCCTCAAACCTCCGAGTCTCAGCAACAAGGGGGAGTCAAGATCGCATCAACTCGAACCCAGCCCGAGCAAGCATCAAAGCCTCAACAGGCTGCTCCGGCTGCCCCATCAACTCTGTCTCAGGCCGGTGCAACGCCTCTAAGAGGGTTGGAACCGACAGAGACTCAGCAGCCTTCCCCGAACCCTCCCAACAATGTTCCTGTGCCGAGTTCCCCGGTACCTATTCTCCGGGGCACTCCGAACGAAAGTTTCCCCCCTGTCCCTCCGAGGGGTATTTTAGACACCAAGCCTCCGGCTTCCCTGGAACCCAACCCGAATCCCCTGCAGTTTCCGACAAACCCGGAGGATGTCAGGATCGAGCAAACTGAGTCAATTACCTTGCAGCAGGCGATCGACCTGGCCCGCCGCAACAGCCAAGTTTTGCAAATCGCCGGACAGCAAGTGGAACAAAGCAGAGCAGCTTTGCGCGAACAGCAAGCTGCTCTTTATCCAGACCTGAATTTTCAAATGGACGCCAGCCGTTCTGTGACTGCCGGCGGAGAACTTGGAATCCGGGCTGGGCAGCGCCGCCTCAACGCTCTGGCTAACCGAACCGGGCAGCCCGCCGAGCAAGCCGGCACAAATTTCGGTAACAACAGTCTCAACAGCACTTTGCAGTTGAGCTATGACATCGATTTGTTCGGAAGGCGACGGGCTAACATCCGCGCGGCAGAGGAACAGTTGCGCCTTCGGGAATTGGATGTGGAACGCCAAGCCGAGGAACTCCGCTTCGACACTGCTGAGGCTTACTACACCTTGCAAAACGCGGACGGACAAGTTGCCATCCGCCAAGCTTCGGTCAGAAATGCCCAGCAAAGTTTGCGGGATGCCGAAGCCCTGGAACGGGCAGGGGTAGGAACCCGGTTTGCTGTGTTGCAGGCTCAGGCAAATTTGGCTAACGAAGTGCAACAACTGTCAGTGGCCCGTCGCGATCAGCGGGTTGCCCAGCGGCGACTGGCTGAGATTTTGAATATCAGCCAGTCGGCGAACTTGACGGCGGCTGATCCGGTAGAGCAAGCGGGCTCTTGGAGGCTGTCTTTGGAAGAGAGTATCGTGCAGGCTTTTAAAAATCGCCCCGAGTTGGAACAGCAGTTGGTGCAGAGGGATATCAGCAAGCAGCAGAGGCGATCGATTCAGGCGGGGCGTTTGCCTCAACTGAGTGTTGGGGGTAGTTACAACGTGCTGGGACAAGACCCTGATAACCCCGATCCGTATACTGCTCGCGGCTGGGCCGATGGTTATTCGATCCGGGCGAGTCTGACTTGGAGTATCTTCGATGGGGGCGCGGCGAACGCGAGGGTAAAACAGCGGGATGCGGATATTACGATCGCCGAAAGTCGATTTGACCAACTCCGCAATCAGGTGCGCCGGGAAGTGGAACAAGCTTATTTTGGCTTAGAGTCGAGTTTTGAGAATATCGAAACTTCTGAGGCGGGGGTTTTGCAGTCAAGGGAAGCTCTGCGTCTGGCGAGACTGCGGTTTCAAGCTGGTGTGGGTACTCAGACGGATGTGATTCAGGCGGAAACTGATTTGACTAGGGCTGAGAGAAACCGATTGTCGGCAATTGTCACCTACAACCTGGGACTTTCGTCTCTTCAGCGGGCTGTGAGCAATCTGCCCACTAATAACCTCTCGGATGCTCCTTGAGATTGGGTTGGGGGGAGCTTTAATTACCAGATCAATTGGACATCCTGTATTAAACGTCCGACACATTAGTTAATATTTTGTAATAGAGTTCCATGTCAACTGCGTTAAGGGATCGGCAATGGCCAATATCAAGTTTGTGAAGGAAAATCAGGAAGTCATCGCAGCAGACGGAGCCAATTTGAGGCTCAAAGCTCTAGAAAACCGCATCGATTTGTACACATTTTCGGGAAAGATGATGAATTGCGGGGGCATCGGTCAATGCGGCACCTGCATTGTGGAAATTGTCGAGGGTAGTGAAAATCTGTCGCCCCGCACTGACTTTGAGAATCGCAAGCTCAAGAAGAAGCCCGAAAACTATCGGTTGGCTTGTCAAGCTATGGTCAATGGCCAGGTGAGCGTGAAGACTAAACCGTGACTCTCAGAAGGCAGAAGGTTGATTAACAGAAAGAAAATGCAGAATGCAAAAATTGTGTTTTTTTTCCTATTTCACTGTATAATCACGCTTTTTGCTCGCCTAGGAAAAGAAACTTGGTTTCTAGGACAAATAAGAGATGGGGCAGCGAGGCATCCAAGCAGAAAGAGGGTTTCGACGCTTGTCGGTAAGCTCTTCTTCTGTCTTCGAGTTTGCCTTTTGCCTTTGAGTGATATCCTAGTTGTGTGTGTTTTTCTATTTTCCGATAGAGGCGAGCGTCTTCATGGAAGTTAACGATTTAGGGTTTGTGGCAACCATTCTGTTTGTATTGGTTCCCAGTGTTTTTCTAATCATTCTGTACATTCAAACAGCTAGCCGTCAAGGTAGAAAAGATTAGCAACTGCTGCTATTTCTGTCTGGCTTTGCTGCTTACAAAAAAAAGCGCCAACAGCTTTTTGCTGAGGCGCTTTTTTTGTTAACTGTTGAGTGTTAGCTGCTAACTTGTTAACTATGAGATTCTAGCCGACTGTGCGGGCTAGCAAGACGGGACAGTTGGCATAAACTCGCACGTAGTCTGATAGCGAATTTCCTAAGAGTCGATCGATATCCACAAAGTTTTTGGCAACGCTGGGTCGCCGATCCGGGGAACCGATTACCAACAAGTCGGCATTCAACTCGTCTGCAATCCGACAAATTTCTTCCCCTGGCTTGCCTGTAGCACTCACGCAGCGGTAGCTAACTCCCATTTGTTTGGTTAGTGCTACTGCTGGGGCCAATACAGCGTCTTTTTCAGCACTTGTTGTTAAATCTGTGCTGGATTTTCCCGTCAAATCTTTGGTGACGTGTACTAAAATTATCTCTCCGCCACTGACTTCTTTGACCAAAGATAGCGCAAGCTGTAATGACTGTTTGGCAGATTCTGATTTGTCTACCGCCACCATGACGCGCTTGATTTTTTTGACGTAGATGTCGTCTTTTACTAACAACATCGGTCGGGATGTTAGCTGGAAAACGTACTGGCTGACTGAGTTTTCCAAAATCGATTGCAGCCGTCCGAGTCCCCGGGAACCCATAATTACTAAGTCGGATTGTTCTTCTTCTGCAACTTGGCAAACTGTGGTTTTTGGGTCTCCCTGTTTGAGCCGAGGGTTGACTTTGCTGGGATCTATTTTCAAAGACTGGACTGCTTGTGCTAAAATCTTGCCTCCTTCTTCCAGTTTCTCGGCCATGCCATCGGAGGTTACTTGGGGCGGCACGACGTGCAAGACGGTGACAGAGGTTTGTTGCAAGGAAGGGATGTCCATCAACATATTAAACATCTCTTCGCACAAGCCGCGACCGGCGACGGCTACTAAAATTTTTTCTATCATGGTTTTGGCGGTAAAAACAGTTGAGTTTTCTTGTGCGACGTTAAACTAGGCCGTTGGTACTCTAGTTCGTTAATGTTAAGCATAGACCTGAAGTTTGTCTTATGATTTGTAGAAATGTAGCGTTTTGGAACGATTTGTAAAGTGTTAGAGAACGATCGAACTCAACCAGAGCTCGCACCGGCTGGTGCTATTCAAAATCGGCGTGGGATAGACTCTGATGGCTGGTTTGAATATTTGGTGCGAGTTTACCCTCACCATACTGACTACAGCGGTGTGGTTTGGCACGGGACTTATCTGGCTTGGATGGAGGAAGCTAGGGTGGAAAGTTTGCGCTCTCTCGGCATCGAGTATGCAGACTGGGTGGCGCAGGGTTTGGAATTGCCCGTGGTGGAACTTTCGCTGCGCTACCACCGGGCTGTACAAATGGGTCAATCTGTGGCAGTCAGAACGCGGATGGCTGCTACCGAGGGTGTGCGGCTGCTTTGGGATTACGAAATTCGATCGGCTGATACTCAGGAGTTATATGTGACAGCACAGGTAACTTTGGTTGGTGTCGATCGCGACAAGAACAAGATTATCCGGCAATTGCCGCCGGCGCTAAAGGAGGCTTTGACAAGGCTTTCTGTTAAACCTTCAACCTAAGCTGCTGTTAACTATAAAAAATAGTTTTTGCAGCCCTAGTAAGTAGAGTGCGTGACTTTTGAGTCACTCCATTCGTCGCCCAAATTTTCTTTTGTCACGCACCCTACACAACTGCCTTCTGCCTTCATTGGAACTTTTAATAATGTCAAAAAAACTGGGATTGCCAGAGCCAAATATTGAACTTCAGCGCAATATTTTGGAAAAAACCGAGTTAAACTCTGCCTTAACAACTGAAGACAAAACTCTTGTTTCGGGAAAGCCAGACAGTTTAAAAAACGGTGAATTAGCTGACAGTCCAGGCAAAATTTGGGCGATCGCATCGCTGTCGGCGGCGCTGCTAGCGGTGTCGCTGGCGGCGATTTTTATTAGGTTGAGCGAACGAGAAATCAGCCCGAATGCTACTGTTTTTAACCGTTTGTGGATAGCAACTGTGGTATTTGGAGTGTGGAATGGTGCTGATGCTGCGCGTCGCCGAATGTCTGGGGGACAAGTTGAAGAGCGATCGAACTACACTCTGCAGGATGTGATGCTGTTAATAGCCGTAGGCGTGGTTTCTTCTGCTTCTGTGGGTTTCTGGGCCTGGTCACTGAGTCAGACTAATGTCGCTAATTCTACTGTACTGCGAAACTTAACTCCTTTATTTACTACTTTGGGGGGATGGCTGCTGTTGGGGCGACGCTTTGACAACAGGTTTTTGGTGGGACTGGCGGTGGCTTTGTCTGGCGCAATTGCGATCGGAATCGACGATTTGCAAACTGCGGGAGACAATCTTGTCGGCGACGTTGCTGCTCTTTTATCGGCGATGTTTTATGCAGGAAACCTGCTAATTTCCGAACATTTGCGAACCAAGTTTCCGGCGACAACTATATTGATGTGGCGCTGTTTTATGGGCAGTATCTTGGTTTTGCCACTGGTTCTCCTTGCGGGCGATCGAGTTTTCCCTTATTCTTGGGAGGGATGGCTGACGGTAATTGCTTTGGCCGTGGTTTGCCAAGCTTTTGGTCAGGGACTGCTTATCCACAGTCTAGGTCGTTTTTCGTCGGAATTTGTAGCTTTTTTCCTGCTCCTAGAACCGGTAATTACGGCTATTATGGCTTGGGTGCTATTTTCGGAAAGTTTGAGCTTGTTTAATTGGTTTGCTTTTTCTGTGGTTTTGGCTGGAATATATTTGGGAAAATCTAGCGGTTCGGTCGCTAAAAAATGAAACAAAAAGGAAAAACACTTAAATGATTCCCCGATCAGTTAGCCGGAATCGCTGGCATTATGACTTTAGTTTGCTGCCTCAATATTTGGAGGTACTGTTTGCTAAACTGCGGATTGCTGTGGTGTTCGGCGGCGACTGCGATCGCCCCGGCTCAGTGATTTACAAAACTCACAATCCCCGCGCTTGGAAGAGTTACGAAATCGTCGCCCGCGAGATTGCTACAGCCTTAGCAGAAATTGGCTTTAAGCACGTCTTTGTCCTACCTGATGACATGAACTTGCCGGAACAACTCAAACAAAAAAATATCCATTTAGTGTGGCTGAATACTGGCGGAGTCCAGGGCTACAATCCTGTTTGTCACACTCCCGCATTGTTGGAAATGTTGGGAATGCCTTATGTGGGTCACAATCCTTTAAACAGTTCAACTTTAGATAACAAACACGCTTTTAAACGGGAACTGCAATCAGTCGGAATTAAAACCGCTCCGTTTATGACTTGGCATCCTTCTCAAGGGATTTTGCAGCCTAATTTACATCAGCGTTTTGCCATTGCTTTTGGTGACTATCAAGGGCCGTTTGTTGTTAAACCAGTATCCGGTCGCGCTTCACTGCACGTTCATTTTGTAGACAATATTGAGGGTTTGTCTCAGGCGGTTTCGGACGTTCACCGAGATACTCACAATACTGCTTTAATTGAAAAATATTTGCCGGGAAGAGAATTTTGTGTAGCGGTTTGTGGCTATGTTACTTATGCTAAAGGCATATTTGATAAAAATACCAAACCTTTTGCTTTTTCGACTGTCGAGCGGGTGCTGGAGCCGGAAGAACGCATCTTTACTTCTATGGATAAAAAGGCGATTACGGCCGACCGAGGACGGTTGATGGGCGGTGAGGAACCTGAACTAAAAAAAGATTTAATTGAGTTAGCTCGAAAAATTTATTGGGAGTTTAGTTTGAACAGTTTGGTGAGGATTGATGTCCGAAGTGATGCTGATGGCTCACTTTATGTTTTGGAAGCAAATCCCAAACCGGATCTGAAACATCCAGGGGAAAATGTGACGAGTTTGGTAGCTTTAGGTTTGGCGGAATACGGAATGAGTTATAACGATTTAATTTTTAGTTTACTGGCGGATAGGTTGGATTATTTGTTGACTCAGCATATCGAAATTATTCCTCATATTGTGGATTTGCTTCATTAATCGGACTTGCAGGGTGCGCTGCACCTTACCTGTAAACAAAACGGATTTGTAAAGAAATATAAATTGTTGAGCCAAGTGAACACAGGCTGGCAAGTTGTGATAGCTTTGAGTAATATCAATTCCGGTTGCACTCCTCATGACAGTTGACTGTTGACTGTTGACTGTTGACGGGCGGGTCGCAAAACTGAATGGTTGATTGTTAACTGTAGACTCGATTTTCTTATTCCGATGCAACCGGAAACGATATAAGATAGCGAGTTGTGGATGTCCATTTTTTTCGTCAGCATCAAAATCACTCAATTTATATTAATTAGATAAAACAAATGGAAGCATTACTTTTATTAATAGGATTTGGAGGCGGGGCATTAGTCTGCTGGCTAATTTTGAATAAGCGAAATTCACGCAATTTGGTGCGGATGCAGGGTTCGCAGGAGGCTATATCGAATTTGGCTGCTCAGTTGGATGCCCGAACTTCGGAATTGCGACAAAAGCTACAGAATGAAAATCAGCTAAATTCTGAATTGTCCCAGTTGCAAAGTCGGTTGGAAACTGTGACTGGCGAGCAAGAATTGTTAAAAAATCAAGTGTCGGAAATGGAAGAATTTTTGGCAGGAATTGCCCAGGATCGATCGCAAATAGATGCTCTGATTGCTGATTTGCAGTTTCAGTTAGAAAATGCTCACCAAGCTGAGTCCCAGTTAGCAGAAGTGGCAGAACTTAAAGAGCTGTTAGAAGTTGCGGAGCAGGAGCGATCGCAGCTTAACGCTCAATTGCTGGAAATGCAAGCAGAGTTAGAGGCGGTTGATGCAGAACGTTCTCAATTTCACGCTCTGCTGTCGGAATTTGAGAGTCAGTTGGAAACGGCTAGCCAAAGCCGATTGCAGGTACAGTACCAGTTGTCGGAAATTCAAATTAAGTTCGAGCGCTCGATTGAAGAGCGGCACCAACTTCAGTCTCAACTGTCGGGTTTGCAAACTCAACTGCAATTAGTCGAAGCAGAGCGATCGCAATTTACTTCGGAATTGTCAGAGCTACAAGCTCAATTGGAGAGTGCAGAGCAAGAACGCGAAATACTCAACTCTCAATTGCAAACCGCTCGCGAACAAGCACAGCAACCTCCACTTGAATTATTAGAACTGCAAAGAGAGTTAGAAGCTGCTAATCTAAATAAAATGCAGTTAAACTCTCAAGTTCATGAACTACAACTTCAATCCGAAATGGGGGTTTTAGAGCGAGAGAGACTGCTGTCTGAGTTGTCAGAATTGGAGTCTCAGATACATCGCAAGGAGGAAGATAGCTCGCAACTCCAGTCTCAGTTATCAGAACTGCAAGCTCAATTAGAAACTGCTAACACAGAACGATCGCACCTTTATTCTCAACTCTCGGAATCCCAAAGTCAAATCGAGACAGCCCATCAGAATCAAACTCAACTTCAATCTCAAATCTCCCAGTTAGAACGCCAGTTAGAAAGTGTGCGTCAAACTCGCTCTGAATTAGAATCTCAGCTAGAAACTGCTAACACAGAACGATCCCAACTTTATTCTCAACTCTCGGAAATTCAAACTCAAGCCGAGACAGCTAACCAGAATCAAAATCAACTTCAATCTCAAATCTCGGAGTTAGAACACCACTTAGAAAGTGTGCGTCAAAATCGCTCTGAATTGGAATCTCAACTCACTTCTCAAATCTCCCAATTGCAAAGTCAAACCGAGACAGCAAACCAGAATCAAAATCAACTTCAATCTCAAATCTCCGAGTTAGAACACCAGCTAGAAAGTGTGCGTCAAAGTCGCTCTGAATTGGAATCTCAGCTCACTTCTCAAATCTCGGAATCCCAAAGTCAAATCGAGACGGCTAATCAGAATCAAACTCAACTTCAATCTCAAGTATCCGACTTAGAAAATCAGTTAGAAAGTGTGCGTAAAACTCGTTCTGAATTAGAAGTTCAGCTAGAGACTGCTAACACCGAACGATCGCAACTTTATTCTCAAATTTCGGAATTCCAAACTCAAACCGAGACAGCTAACCAGAATCAAACTCAACTTCAATCTCAAATCTCCGAGTTAGAACGCCAGTTAGAAAGTCTGCGTCAAAGTCGCTCTGAATTGGAATCTCAGCTCACTTCTCAAATCTCGCAATTGCAAAGTCAAATCGAGACAGCCAATCAGAATCAATCTCAACTTCAATCTCAAGTATCCGAGTTAGAAAATCACCTAAATATTGTGTATCAAACTCGCTCTGAATTAGAAGTTCAGCTAGAAACTGCTAACACAGAACGATCGCACTTTTATTCTCAACTCTCGGAATTACAAAGTCAAACCGAGACAGGAAACCAGAATCAAAATCAACTTCAGTCTCAAATCTCCGAGTTAGAACGCCAGTTAGAGAGTGTGCGTCAAAGTCGCTCTGAATTGGAATCTCAACTCAATTCTCAAATCTCCCAATTGCAAAGTCAAATCGAAACAGCTAATCAAAATCAAACTCAACTTCAATCTCAAGTATCCGACTTAGAAAGTGAGTTAGAAAGTGTGCGTAAAAGTCGCTCTGAATTGGCATCTCAGCTAGAAACTGCTAACAGAGAACGATCGCACCTTTATTCTCAACTCTCGGAAACTCAAAGTCAAATCGAGACAGCAAATCAGAATCAAGCTCAACTTCAATCTCAAGTATCCGAGTTAGAACATCAGCTAGAGACAGTTTATCAAGAACGCTTGCTGGTAACATCGCAACTTTCCGAAGCGGGCTCACGACAATCTGAGCATTTTGAGTCGAAGTCAGGGCAAATTAAAGCATCTACTTCTGATCCCAAAGTTTTGAAGAGTCAAAAATTTGTTGTTTCTCAGCAGGGTCAAGGCGATTATACTACTATTAGCGAAGCGCTGAAAAATGCAGCACCGGGCACGCGGATTGACGTGCATCCAGGCGTTTATCGCGAAAGTCTAATTCTCGACAAATCGGTAGAAATTATCGGCAGCGGAGATGTCGATCGCATTGTGGTTGAAAGTATCAACTCAAACTGCATTAAAATGGCAACTGATACTGCTTTAGTGCGGGGTTTAAGCCTGAGCGCCACTGGGAAATATTACACTGTCGATATTCGCAAAGGCGAGTTGATCGTAGAAGACAGCGATATCACTTCTGCGGACTATTCTGTCGTGGGAATTTGCGGCCCTGATGCAAATTCTATCCTGCGCCGCAGTCAAATTCATGATGGGGTATGGAACGGAATTTTTATATCGGATAATGGGAAAGCAACGGTGGAAGATTGCAGTATTTTTGACAACGGCAGTTTGGGAATAGGTGTCGGATTGGGAGGAAAATTGATCGTGCGCCGGTGTCGGATTAATGGTAATGAAGGTGAGGCAATCGGCATTTACAGAGATGGCATTGCTACCGTGGAAGATAGCGATTTAACGGGCAATGCTGGGGGTGCTTGGCGCATTGCAGATAACGGATACCTGCGCGGCAAAGGCAATCAAGAATAGAAGAAGGAAGTTCGGCAACGAGCAATGTACAAGATGTAACGGATGTCAGGAAGAGGGAAGTTCGGCAACGAGCAATGTACAAGATGTAACGGATGTCAGGAAGAAGGAAGAAGGAAGAAGGAAGAGGGAAGAAGGAAGAGCAAAGAGGGAAGAGAATTCCCAATTAACGGTTCCCAATCCCCGATTGCCAATTACCAATTACCAATTACCCGTTCTAAATGCCTAACAATCGAGCTGGATTGTGTTTCATCATTAAATCAATTTCGTGCGGAGAAATGCCTTGATTTATCAATTTTTTCACAAATAATTTGTAACCTTCTGCAGGTAAAGGATCGGGTTTTCTTCCCAAATCTGTACTCATAACAAAATGCTCGGCTCCTATTAGTTTAATCGCTGCTGCCATCTTACTAATAGGAACTTGATGCCAGTTTTTGTGTCCGTCATCAGCGGCATTTTCTCCCATCAAATCGTTGACAAATGCGAGTTCTAGAAAAGCTCCCATCTGGGCGGCTGTTTGCATATTTTCTAGGGATAAACCGGGTACATCCGCCATGGCGTGGGTAATCAGGATGTTTTTAATGCTGAGCAGGTTGGCTTCAGCTACAACTGCCATCACTTCTTCTGAGGAAATATGACCAGTTTCCAATACCAAATTCTCTTTAGCTACCATCTTCAACACCGCTGCTGTTTGCGGTAAAACTTTGCCCTTTTCCGCAACTTTAATCCCCCTTCCCGACTTTTGAAAAACCTGCAAGTGATGCTCAGCATCAACCGTTGGCAGCCACACTACTTTACCGTATTTGCCGCCGATGCGGTGCATTGCTTCGACAGCTTGGGGATTAATGCCGCCGACAGCATAATTGAGAACAACTCCTCCGAAAACTTGGATTTCTGGTACTATTTTATTAACCAGAACTGCCCGCGCTGCTGTGCTGGCATAATGATTTTTCAATACCACAGCTTTCATCTTCGCCCTAGCAGCTAATTTCGCTACTTCAAAATCGTCTAATCTGCGGGGAATCGCATCAGGAGAAGAATGAATGTGAAAGTCGATCGCACCTTCGATCGTACTCTTTGGCAAATTGACCATCGGCGAATCTCCGACAGCATAAACTGGCAGACAAAACCAATAGCAAACCATCCAAACTAACGTTAAAAAAACAGCTTGCATTTATCCCCTCTTCCCTTCTCCCCTCTGCGTTCTCTGGCGCTGGAGCGCTTCATTCCCTCTTAATTCTCTCAAATAAAAGATTTAACCGCATTTGCTAAAGCTGCTGCATTCTCTTCGTGCATTCCCAAGGAACCAGGAATAACTCGCGATTCAACACCGGGTAATTCCGTTAATGCTTCCATTTCAGCCTTTGATTTGGGCGGCGCATCCTCAGCAATTACAACCATCACCGGCACTGCTAATTGTTGAAAATTATCTGTAAATTCCGATCGCACTTTTGCCGGATCTAAACCACCAGTCACAAAGGCAGCGGAACCGTATCTAGCACCGGGTTTTTGCGTCACTTGCCATTTACTTTGGATGAAATCGGGCGTGACTTTAGCTGCATCAACATAGACGTGGCGGCGGTACATCAAGCTGAGGAATGACGGCGCAGTGTTGAGTTTGTATAGGAATTGTCCCAGTAAGGGCGATCGTACTAATTCTCTCACAATTCCATGCCATCCGCTTTGCTGTTTGCTCATCGTCGGCAAAGGCCCGCGCCAAGTCGGTGCAGCTAACACAATCTTTGACCATACATTGGGCTTTGATTGCGCTAACTGCATCACATAACCCGCAGCATGACCGGCTGCAACTACAGCAACAGGACTATTAAAATTTGCCTCAACAAAATCCTTGATAAATTGATGGTATAATTGCGGTTGATAGTCGGTTCGCGGGCGATCGGATTCGCCAAAACCCGGCCAATCTAAGCTCACAACTTGAAATTGGGGAGCTAATAATTCTGCTAAAGGACGCATTTCTTCTCGCGTCGAAACCGTACTGAAAGCAGGCAGCAACAATACAGGATTTCCCTGTCCTCTAGTTTCGTAAATAACTTTGATTTGTGTTTCTTGCCAATTCCACAGATATTCTTGAACGGCAGCGGGATAGTTGCCCGAACGTGATTTTGTTAAATTGGTAGTTTGAGTCATAACTTTTTATTCTTTTAATTTGCTTCGGCTTGCTTGCTCAATTCACAAGCAAGTGCCTTATTTTTCATCATTTGAAAAATGTTGTAAAAACCGTTCGCGCGGGAAGGTGTCAGACTCACATTCAATCCCGTGTCTTGAATAAAATCTGGGGTAATGGTGACAATTTCAGCAGGTGTTAATCCGCTCAAACCTTCCACCAGTAAGCCAACTAATCCTTTGACTAACTGAGCGTCTGAATCACCTTGATACAGAACTTTTCCGTCTGCCAAATTTGCAGTAATATAAACTTGCGACACGCAGCCAGAAACTTTGTTTTCCGGCAGTTTGTCGCTTTCGGGAAATGCTGGAAGTCGCTTGGCATACCACAGCA
This sequence comes from Microcoleus sp. T3_A4, assembly GCF_036700465.1. Taxonomy (NCBI): domain Bacteria; kingdom Bacillati; phylum Cyanobacteriota; class Cyanophyceae; order Oscillatoriales; family Microcoleaceae; genus Microcoleus; species Microcoleus sp. T3_A4. The sequence continues at coordinate 17,951 of NZ_JAUBOY010000066.1, forward strand.
GTTGTTCGTAGCGCTGTTTCGGATCGGAATGTCGCTGAAAGCGCTGGACGATTTTAGCTAGGGCTGCGGGTAGTGTGGTGTTTGTGGACATGATTCACTCGTAGCGGTTTACTGCGTTAATATTATACCTTCAATTGTAGCAGGTAAGGGCGATCGATTTGAGATTTGAGATTAGGACTTAAGGATGAGATAGTAGGGACACGGCAATGCCGTGTCCTCATGGGTTTTTAAGACACGATCTTAAACTAAGCAACTGTTCAGGTGTTCTCGAATTTGAGCGGTATCTAAGTTGCGGCCGATGACTACGAGTTGATTGTTAGGTGTGGTAAACCATTCGGAAGCATCTAATTCGTATCTGGGGCCGCTGAGTTGAAAGATGTGTCTCATCGGACTGTCGTTAAACCAGAGAATTCCTTTTGCCCGAAATACATCCAAGGGCATTTTTTCGGTGAGAAATTCTTGGAATTTGTGAACATCAAAAGGTCGATCGCTCTCAAATGATAGTGAAATAAATCCGTCGTTATCTAAGTGATGAGATTGATGTCCGTGATGGTGTTCGTGTTCGTGATGGTGTTCGTGATGGTGTTCGTGTTTTTCCTCAATTTCCAGACTGTTGAAAATATCTGCCTGCGTTAAACCTACACCCAAAATTAAGGGTAGAGGAACTTCACCGTATCGAGAGTGTAAAATTCTCGCTCCTTCCTTAACTGTGCGAATGTAAGATTCTAACTCTTCTACTTTTTCTTGAGGAGCTAGATCGGTTTTGTTCAGCAGCACAATATCTGCAAATGCCACTTGTTTAAAAGCTGCTTCGCTGTCAAAGTGATCGGTAGTAAATGTTTCGCTATCGACTACGGTAAGTACAGAATCTAGATTGGTCAAATCCCGCAACTCGGTGCCGACAAATGTCAGGATAATCGGCAGCGGGTCGGCCACTCCGGTGGTTTCAATCACCATACAGTCGATGCGTTCTTCTCGTTCTAAAACTCGGTAAACTGCATCGACTAAGCCTTCGTTAATAGTGCAACAGATGCAACCGTTGCTAAGTTCTACCATGTCATCGTCTGTAGAAACAAGAAGCTGCGAATCGATATTGATATCGCCAAATTCGTTAACTAAAACTGCTACTTTTAAATCTTGGCGATTTTTGAGTATTTGATTGAGCAAAGTGGTTTTGCCGCTGCCGAGAAATCCGGTAATTATAGTTACTGGCATCCCTTTTTTGGGAAGATCGGCAATTAAATTTGGGGTTTGTACGGTGAGATTAGTCATTGTTATTCATTGGTTAGTTGTAAAGGCATTGCTGTTAATTTCCAAAGCCGATCGCACCTCATCGCTGACAGCCCGGTGCGATCGCCTCTGCTAAGATACGGGCGATCGAGCCGATCTCGCGCACTTTTATGTGATAATCATTCTCACAATACCTGAAAATGCGGTTGGCGCGCAAGCTCTACAATTACAGATCGGTGCAATATCTCCGATCGGGCTTTAATCTGAATAGGTTACTGTAGTTAACGAGCGCGATCTATCCACAAACAGGAGAATATATGGTAAGTAACTAGCCAGATTGTCTCTTAGGAGTTTGGGCGATCGCGCAGGAATAACTCTGAAAAAAGGTTATTTATCTAACGGCAAAGCGGTATAATATATTGTGAAAAAAATCTGGCTAAAATATCGAGTTTTTCAGGCAGTTGTATTCTTAGGATTGGGTTTGGTGTTAACCATCGCCCTTTCACTTTCTTTTGGTGCGGTGCCGATGAGTTCAGCTCAATTGTGACAAGCATTTCTGCACCGAGGCGATGCTGTAAATCAAACTATTTTCTGGGAAGTGCGTTTGCACAGAGTGGTGGCAGCGCTGACATTTGGTGCGGCGTTAGGAATTGTCGGGAGCTTGGCTGCAGGAGCCGCTCAGCAACGGTTTAGCCGCTCCTTTTGTATTAGGAATTTCGGCTGGTGCGGGGTTAGTTGCGATTACCATGCTGACTTTGGGAATATTTCAAACTGGGGTGTCTTTGGCGGCTTGGATAGGTGCTATTTTAACTTCGATGCTGGTCTACTTTTTGGGACAAACTAAAACGGGAATTTCTGTCGAACGTTTGGTTTTAGCTGGTGTGGCTGTGAGTTCTCTTTTTGGGGCAATACAAACTACACTGCTGCTGTTAGCTGAAGACAGCCGTTTGCAAGCTGCTTTGAATTGGTTAATAGGCAATTTAAACGGTCGCGGTTGGTCGAATTTGCAGGTTGCTGCACCTTATATTTTGGCTGCTTTGCTGTTAGGATGTTTTTTGGGGCGATCGATAAATTTGCTGGCTTTGGTTTCTCTAAAAGTGAGAAAGCTAAAGGCATTCCAAAGCCCGCAGCGATCGGAAACCAGATTTTTGAGACTGACTCCCAATGGTGTCGGATCGCCCTCAAGAAGCTAAATCCAGAGGTGGCAAACCGCGCAACTGTCGCAGCGAGTTGATACACATCTGACAGTCGCAGCCAAACAGGGCCACAGCCGCATCGCTTTCTTCTTCCGAAAAATCCAGCATCGCCACCTGCTGATCATCAGGCTGCTGCCAACTGATTTTTACTTTAGAATTAGCAGCAGCTTTGGCGGGGAGGCGCACGCAAGTCAGACGCTGAGTGTGGGGCGATCGCACGCAGCGGGGCGAATCAGCCGATTGGCTTGGTGTTTCGCCAATTTGAGCGGGATTTGCGATCGCGCTCAAAGACATCACAGATCCAAACAGCGTGGGGCTTACCAATAAAGTGAGGAGTAATCTATTCATTTGTCGTCTTTAAGAACTTTAATGTATACAGTAACCGATTATCTGTTGCAATTCAACAAGGTTTTCGTCCGACATCAGTAAGATTTGGCGTTATGAAGGCTTAAAAGTCGAATATTTGTCGCCCAAATATCTAATAATTTTTCGGGTATTAGCAACAAGCATTTTCTGATAAGTATCACCTTTGCTTCCCAGTTTAAGATTTGTTGCAATTTTAGTAAGTTTAGCTTGCCAGTGATAACAAACTCTTCCAATGTGGGTAAACTGATTTCAGTAAGGGTTACTCGAAGCAGCGAACAAGTTTACCTCAGAAACCAGGTGGGGAGTGATGAGTACAGTTTTAGTGGTGGAAGATTCCCGCAGCCAGCGGGAGTGCATTTCACATCAGTTGAGATGCAGCGGATTGAATGTAATTCAGGCATCGGACGGTGTGGAAGCGCTGGATAAAATTGAGAAAAATTGTCCTGATTTAGTATTATTAGATGTCATAATGCCCCGTCTGGACGGCTACGGGGTTTGTCGTTTAATTAAAGCTAATCCCGAAACTCGGAACATACCGGTGGTATTTTTAACAGGCAAGGGACAGCAGTTAGCTTTATTTGCGAGGTTCCAGGGCGATCGCGCCGAGGCTTATGTTAGCAAACCTTGGCAGCCGAGGGAACTTTTGGCAACGATCAAAAAAGTTTTGCTCAATGCCAATATTAAGTTCGATCGAGCTTCAGCCGACGCTTGGACAGAATACGGAATTTTAAACTTAAGTACAGTCGAACTGTATCAAAGCCATGCCGATGCTTGGACAAAATACAGCTCCCAAATTATTAAATTGTACGATTCCAGCTTAGCAGCTTTCGAGCAAGCTTTGGCAATTGAACCGAGTCACTCGAATGCAAACAAGTACCGCAACCGAGTCCAGACAATTCGGGGAATTTTGATGAAAAAATTAGAGCAAACTAAACCTTGCAAAGTCTGCGATTATTATTACGGTAAGGATGGCATCAATTGTGCAGTGCATCCGGCTGGCCGCCCTCAAGAACTGTGTCGCGATTGGGAATTTAATTAAAATAAAATGAAAACAAATAACCGCGCTAACTTGGAAAAGTTGCTGCAAGAAAGAAACGAACATCCCGAAAAAATGGCTGAAATTGATGAAAAGATTAATGCCACTTTCCGCAAAAATTACGCAATTTTAGTAATGGATATGTCGGGATTTTCCCGCACGACAGTCCGCTACGGAATCATTCATTTTTTGGCAATGATTCACCGGATGCACGGCATTGTCAAACCGATAATTTCAGAATACGGTGGCACTGTAGTTAAGGAGGAAGCAGACAATATTTTTGCAGTTTTTTCTGATGTAAAATCAGCGGTGGAAGCTGCAATCGACTCTTTGAAACAAACGGCGGCTGTCAACACAACACTGCCGCCGGAGATGGATATTTACCTCTGCATTGGTATTGGCTGTGGCGATGTTTTGATGCTGGAAGGAGAGGATATGTACGGATCGGAATTTAATCTGGCATCCAAGCTGGGAGAGGATTTGGCGGAACGGGGAGAGATTTTGCTAACCTCAGCAGCCTTTGAAAAGTTGGAAGGTGACAAGCAAAGTTGGGAAAAAGTGGAACTTTCGATTTCTGGTTTGGAGTTGGTGGCGTACAAGCGGGTGTAATCGGGTGAATTTCTGTTGTCTTCTCGTTCTTCGCCATGCTGGAAAATGAGAACATGACCAAGAATTTATTGATGGTACCCGCCACGTGATTTATCTGTGGAATCAACCCAAAATCGAAAATCCTCAACCCCACGCATTTATCCGTCGGATCGCCTCTAAAATCTAAAATCGATTGACTTGCCTCAGCCTTTACTAGAAACCCGGTTTCTTCGCAGATATCGAGCGACTCAGCCATTTTGGTAGAAACCGGGTTGATGAGGCTATATTATTAGAGAATATCGAATTTAAATAAAATTTAAAATCAGATGATTGAGGAACACAAAACTTGGCAATCTATTAATTTATCCGCTATTCGACAGCGACTGGCTTGGCTGCAGCAACAGCCCGACAAAGTTATTTTTTGCAAAGAGTCTGGTGTTCACTATGTGGGAGTCACAAAAGATCGATCGCACATTAAGCTATCTTTAGTAGAAAAAGTAAATCGGCAAACAGATTTACTGCAATCTATTTTCGATTTCAACAATCCTTTACATCTAGTGTCTGAATATACTCAGGCGATGATGTTGGGTTTAGTGTGGCAAAGCCAACCTCAAAGAATCTACATAGCGGGATTTGGCGGCGGCAGAATTCCCTTAGTTTTGCACCACTATTTGCCAGAAACTGTTATAGAATGTACGGATGTCGATCCGATCGCGCTCGAAGCAGCTACAAAGTGTTTTGGAGTGCAGTTTGACGATCGGCTAACTGTAACAATTCAAGACGGCAGAGAGTATTTAGAGCAGCAAAAATCAGATTCTCAGTACGATATCATCATGATCGACGTAGCTTTTGGCAACGGCTACTTTCCGCACCGCCTCTCCACCACAGAATTTTATCAAATCTGCCAAAAACACTTGTCAAGCGAGGGAGTTTTGCTAGCCAATCTGCTGCACAGAGATCAGTTTTATGCCGAAAAAATCACGACTTTTCAAAGTGTGTTTTCTCAGGTGTGCGTGTGTGTTTGCCAGGAAAGTAATAGCATTTTGATTGGTAGCAACAGCCAGATTTTGGAGAAAGATGAGATTGTTGCTAAGACAAAATATTTGCAAGATAGCTATCAATTTTCATTTCCATTAACAGACAGGGCGCTTGAGGTAAAAGTAGGTAGAGAATTGGCGGAGGCTGTACCTACTTTAGACAAAGCTCAAATTTTTCATGACGATTCGCCGCCCGCTGGTTATTTTGATTGCTGGTTATTCTGATATCTATAATAAGTCCGGGTTTACTCTTTGTGGAACAGGCCGGAAAGCCTGTTGCTGATGTGGCTTTCACGATGTTGAGATAGCCCGGAGATTGGAAATCGCGTCTACACATACGAAGTCCGAGCAGAGGGGGACTAAGAAAAAAGGGGGTACTAAAGCCGGATTTAATATGATGTGATTTTGTCCCGAATTTTCAGCATCGATCGCCGATCGAGAAAAAATCTATAATAAATCCATATTCTAAAATCTATAATCAAATGGCGACACCAGTTGATTTTCCTAAATATCTGCAATCCCTGGTTGAGTCTTATAAAAAACAACAGCATCTCTACACGCTGACGGATTTACAGGTGGAGGTGCGGGTGGAAAAGCCACCGGAGGATCGATCGCAACCTCGATCCGCACAAAATAAACCAGAAACGAAAATCGAGCGGCTGGAAGTGCTGGCGGGACTCCGCAAGTACGTGCAGCAGGGAAAAGTGCTGCTAGTGGGCAAGCCAGGTTCGGGAAAATCGACGGTATTGCAGCGTTTTCGGTGGGAATTGGCACTAGAAGCGCTCAAGGAGGGCGATCGACAGATTCCGGTGTTGGTGCAGTTGAGGAGCGATCGCTCGATTAAAGACGCAATCTGTGCCGAATTTCGACAAGCAAAGCTCAGAGTGAGCTACACAGAGGTGGAGGATTTGCTGTTTGATAGCAGGTTGCTGCTGTTGCTGGATGGCGTGAATGAGATGCCATCGCAACAAAAGCGGCAGGATTTGCAGCTATTCCACGACGACCATCCCGATACGCCGATGATTTTCACGACGCGGGATTTGGCGCTGGGCGGATCTTTGGGCATTGAGAAAAAGCTGGAGATGTGCGCGCTGACGCAACCGCAGATGCGGGAGTTTGTGCACAAGCATTTGCCGCAACATGGGGATTTGCTGCTGCAACAATTGCGCGATCGCCTGCGAGAGATTGCCGAAACGCCGTTACTACTGGAAATGATGTGTAAGGTGTTTAAAAATAGCGGGAAAATTCCCCAGAGTAAGGGCGAGTTGTTTCAGGAGTTCGATCGCCAGTATGACGAGTTTAAGCGCGGTGCGTTGGTTTCGGATGATTTTCGGCGCTTCAAGTCGGAGGTTTTGCAGCAGTTGGCTTTTGTGATGTTGCAGGGTGACTCGCAGCGCCCCACCGATGGTTGGGTGGCTATTTCTCGCGATCGGGCTGAGGAGATTTTGGAGTGCTGGTTGCGCGATCGGGGGGTGGTGGATGCGCCAACGAAAGCGAAGGAGTGGCTAGAGGATTTGCTGGAACATCATCTGTTGCAGGTGGCGGCAAAGCCGGAGGAAATTGAGTTTCATCACCAATTATTTCAGGAGTATTATGCGGGGCGGGCGTTGATGAAACTGTTAGCTGAGAAGCATCAAGATGCGATCGACGATCGACGGTTGCAGCATTTCTATTTGAATTATTTTAAATGGACGGAGCCTCTGGCGTTCATGCTGTCGTTGTTGCGAGATGAGGTGCAGGCGGTGCGGGTGGTGCGGCTGGCATTGGATGTGAATTGGAGGTTGGGGGCGCGGCTGGCGGGGGAGGTGCAGCGGGTGTTTCAGAAGTGTACGGTTGGGTTGGTGGATCGGTTGGATGTGCCGGGGTGGTTGAAGGTTGAGCTTTTGGGGGAAGCGCGATCGGATGAGGCGATTCCGGAATTACTTAAACTCGTTGAACATTCAGACTCTGATGTGCGTAGGATGGCGGCATATGCCTTAGGCAATATCGGTGACGCTCAGGCGATTCCGGGATTACTTAAACTCGTTGAAGATTCAGACTCTCATGTGCGTAGGAGCGCGGCAGATGCCTTAGGCGCGATCGGTGACGAGCAGGCGATTCCGGGATTACTTAAACTCGTTGAACATTCAGACTCTGATGTGCGTAGGAGGGCGGCAAATGTCTTAGGCAAAATCGGTGACGAGCAGGCGATTCCGGGATTACTTAAACTCGTTGAACATTCAGACTCTCATGTGCGTAGTATGGCGGCAGATGCCTTAAGCAAAATCGGTGACAAGGCAGCAATTCCCGGATTACTTAAACTTGTTAAAGATTCAAACTCTTATGTGCGTAGTAAGGCGGTAGATCCCTTAGGCAAAATTGGTGACAAGGCAGCAATTGCTGAATTACTTAAACTTGTTAAAGATTCAGACTATTATGTGCGTAGGAGCGCGGCAGATACCTTAGGCAAAATTGGTGACAAGGCGGCAATTCCCGGATTACTTAAACTTGTTGAAAATTCAGACTATGATGTGCGTAAGAGTGCGGCAGATGCCTTAGGCGAAATTGGTGACAAGGCAGCAATTCCCGGATTACTTAAACTTATTGAAGATTCAGACTCTTTTGTGGGTTGTAGTGCGGCAGATGCCTTAGGCAAAATCGGTGACAAGGCAGCAATTCCCGGATTACTTAAACTTGTTGAATATTCAGACTATGATGTGCGTAGAAATGCGGCAGATACCTTAGGCAAAATGGGTGACAAGGCGGCAATTCCCGGATTACTTAAACTTGTTGAAAATTCAGACTATGATGTGCGTAGGAGTGCGACAGATGCCTTAGGCAAAATCGGTGACAAGGCAGCAATTCCCGGATTACTTAAACTTGTTGAAGATTTCCACTATGATGTGCGTTGGAGTGCGGCAGATGCCTTAGGCAAAATCGGTGACAAGGCAGCAATTCCCGGATTACTTAAACTTGTTGAAGATTTCCACTATGATGTGCGTTGGAGTGTGGCAGAGGCCTTAGGCAAAATCGGTGACAAGGCAGCAATTCCCGGATTACTTAAACTTGTTGAAGATTCAGACTCTTTTGTCCGTAAGAATGCGGCAAAAGCCTTAGGCAAAATCGGTGACAAGGCAGCAATTCCCGCATTACTTAAACTTGTTAAAGATTTCCACTCTGATGTGCGTTGGAGTGTGGCAGAGGCCTTAGGCAAAATTGGTGACAAGGCAGCAATTCCCGCATTACTTAAACTTGTTGAAAGTTCAAACTCTGATGTGCGTAGGAATGCGGCAGAGGCCTTAGGCAAAATTGGTGACAAGGCAGGAATTCCCGCATTACTTAAATTTGTTGAAGATTCAAACTCTGATGTGCGTAGGAATGCGGCAGAGGCCTTAGGCAAAATTGGTGACAAGGCAGGAATTCCCGCATTAC
>NZ_JAUBOY010000066.1:26914-32173 GCF_036700465.1 Microcoleus sp. T3_A4
TTAAATTTGTTGAAGATTCAAACTCTGATGTGCGTAGGAATGCGGCAGAGACCTTATGCAAAATTGGTGACAAGGCAGCAATTTCCGGATTACTTAAAATTGTTGAAAATTCAAACTCGGATGTGCGTAAGAGTGCGATAGATGCTTTAATCGAAATTGGTGACAAGGCAGCAATTTCCGGATTACTTAAAATTGTTGAACATTCAAACCGTTATGTGCGTAAGAATGTGGCAGATGCCTTAGGCAAAATCGGTGACAAGGCAGCCATTTCCGGATTACTTAAACTCCTTGAAGATTCAAACTCGGATGTGCGTAGGAATGTAGCATATACCTTAGGCAAAATCACTAAGCAGCACACAGAAGGAGTCGTCCCCTATCTCCCGCACCTCCTCACCTTAATTCCCTCCGAATCCGGCAAAGAAGTTCACGGCCTCATCCTTGCCATCCAAGCCACCTGCGAATACTATAACTACACGATACGTCAGTTGTCCCTAGCACCGCACCCAGCCAAACCACCCCAACCAAACGAGATCCTTGCTAACATTGACGAAACCACTCAGCAAATCTACAAAACAACAAAAGAAATGTCTGATAAACCCACCCAAGACTTCTCCAATTCTACTTTCCACGCCCCTTTCAACTTCGGAGATAACCACGGCAATCAAGCCCAAAATATCACCTTCACCGCCCAGCAATCCTCCCCTGAAGCTGCACTCAATGCAGTGGTGCAAATCATTCAGGCATTAGAAAAAAAGCATACAGAAGTGCAAGACGAGGAACAAGCACGCAATATTATTGATGCAGAATTTAAGGAAATCAAAGAGCAAAAACCCATCGAGTGGCAAAACCTAATCAACGTCAAACGGCTTTACAACGGTGGCAAAAAAGCAGCGGTAAAAGTTGGCGAACACTTCACCGAATCAAACCCCTGGGGCAAAGGACTTGTTGCCTTCATTGAAGGCGTATCCGAAGACGTGAAATAGCCAGCCAACCCAAAAGTTTGGTGAAATATTGCAACATTTTTAATAAGGCTTTCAGGGCGGGCGAGACGCCCACCCCAGAAGAAAATTTACTCTTTGTGGAACAGGCAAGATGCCTGTTCCTGACAGAGATGCAAGAGGTAAAATAAAACAGCAGTAAGCTCTATGCAAACCCGAGGCTAACAGCATGATTCAAAATCCCGCATACTATCAGATGGTGCTAGACACCTTGTGCGCCGCCCTAGAGGATGCCCGCCCCGCTGTCAGGGCGAAAGCAGCAGAATCACTGGGAAAAATAGGAGATGTCGCGCGCCCACATTAGTTAAAGCCTTCAAAGACACCTCGCCAGAAGTCCGTTCCAGCGTCATCCAAGCCCTCGGACAACTGATACTAAATGAGGCTTAAATACTCCTTTCATTTCTTAGTCCCCCTCTGCTCGGACTTCGTTTGTGTAGACGCGATTTCAAGATCCGAGTAATCTTATCATTTCATACATTCAACCATCTGCTGTTCGAGCTTAGCCAACAATGTATCAACATCTGTTGCGGCTTCCTCAAAACAAACAGGAGGTTCAGGCTTAGGTTCAAAAAGAATTAACTTAATTTGACCTTCGCCGATCGCCAAAATCGCCACTTCTGTCTCAGGTTTGTGAGCATTCAACACACCTACAACTTCCTGAATATGACTTTTTACTTGACGGTTCAACTCCTCAACCGCCTCTTTCTTACAATACACAAAACGCGCAGTTTCTGCAACATCAATTGCCAAAATCTCCTCGCTTTCCTCTCCCCTTTCCAGAAATAGCCCCCAAGCCAAAGCAGCCAATTCATTTTGATTAGCTTTCACGAATTTATCTAATTTGCGGCTCCAGCTATTTTCGTTGGGTTTGGACTCAGGGCTATCAAATAGAAACATTTTCTCTTCTTGCTTGTAGAAACTAATATTTTGCAGTCAGTTGTCAGTTAGCAGTTGGCGGTTGGCAGTTGGCTGTTGACTGTTGTCATTAGTTACCCATGCCCAATGGCCCATCCCCAATTACAAATTAGCAATTCCCAATTACCCAAAACCGCTGCGTTTCTATCTTATACCAGATTGCACACGCCAGAGCGCCGCATAAATTCCGTCCTGTTCGATCAGTTGTTCGTGCTGCCCCGATTCTACCACCAGCCCCTCTTCCATGACACAAATGCAATCGGCATTGCGGACAGTAGAAAGACGGTGGGCGATCGCAATTGTAGTGCGATTTTTGGTGATTCGTTCGAGCGATCGCTGAATTGCCGCCTCAGTCTCGTTATCCACCGCTGAAGTAGCTTCGTCAAGAATCAAAATCGGCGGATTCTTCAAAACAGCCCGCGCAATTGCAATTCGCTGCCGCTGCCCCCCCGACAATTTTTGACCGCGTTCCCCTACAATAGTGTTGTAACCGTCCGGCAATTGGGCTATAAACTCGTGCGCTTCCGCAATTTTAGCAGCATTTACTATCTCTCGATTAGTTGCCTCAAAACTGCCGTAAGCAATATTTTCTGCCACCGTACCGTGAAACAAAAACACATCTTGACTCACCAATCCGATCGCTCTCCGCAAATCTTTTAAATTCAGGTTATTTAGTTCTATACCGTCGAGATAAATATTGCCGTGCTGTACCTCGTACAGCCTCAAGATTAGTTTCACCAGCGTACTTTTTCCCGAACCAGTAGCGCCAACAATCGCAGTAGTTTTTCCCGCAGGCAGAGTCAGAGAAAAATACTGCAAAATCGGCTTTCTTTGATTGTAAGAAAAAGTAACATTTTTAAATTCCAACTCACCCTTAATCGAACTAACAGGCCGCCGAATATCACCCGTATGAATTGCGATCGGAGTATCCAACAAATTCATCACCCGATTAGTAGAAGCCATGGCGCGCTGGTATTGATCCAGAGTATCTCCCAGGCGAGTCAGCGGCCACAGCAACCGCTGGGTCAAAAACACCAAAACGCTGTAAGTTCCCACAGACAACCGGCCCGCCACCACCTCCAAACCGCCCAGAAATAGCGTTGCAATAAACCCCAAGAAAATCACAACCCGAATCAGCGGAATAAAAGCAGCCGAAAGTACGATCGCCCGTCGGTTGCTTTGGCGGTAAGCTTGGCTTTGTGCTTCGATGCGCTGAATTTCATAATCTTCGGAAGTAAAACTTTTAATAGTAGTAATTCCCATCAAATTATTCGACAGTTGTCCGTTCAGAAAACTCACCTTTTCCCGCACGTCAGCATAGAAAGGAGCAAGGCGATTTTGAAAGGCGATCGAACCCCAAATAATAAAAGGTATCGGCAGCATTGACAGCCCAGCAACACCAGGAGAGGCAGCAAAAAAAGCCGCGCCAATCACAACAACAGTGGTAATTACCTGAATCACCTCATTAGCACCGTCGTCCAAAAAACGTTCGAGTTGATTGATATCATCATTAAGAATAGAAATCAAACCGCCCGTGCTGCGTTCTTCAAAATAAGCTAATTCTAATTCCTGCAAATGGCTGTAAGCTTCCAGACGCAAATCGTGTTCAATATCCTGAGCCAAATTGCGCCACAAATAATCATAGGCATATTCAAAAACAGATTCCAAGGTCCAAACAATCAAACTCACAAAAGTAATAATTGCTAGTTGCCAAAAGACATCTTTTATGCCCCAGTCAGCGAGGATAGAATCTTGCTGTTTCACCACCACATCAACGGCAATACCGATTAATGCTGGTGGCGCTAAATCAAAGAATTTATTCAGCAGCGAACAGATACTTGCCAGCCAAGCTTTCAGGCGGTAACGGCGGCCGTACTTCAGCAGCCGCTTTAGGGGATGGACAGGTTTTAATGGATTTGGTGATGCTTGAGAATCATTCATAGGGCATGGGGAATGGGAAATAGGGCCGAGAATTAAAAATTAGTAGGGTGCTCGGCGCGCACCTTACCCTTGTTTAATTTTTAATTCTCAAATGCCCGGTTCCTAGGCTTTAAACGTTAACACTGGCTTCATTTTAGCGACTACACCAACTATTTGCGCCTCAACCTGAACGTCAATTACTGGTTGAATTGGCTTGTAAGCGGCCGGTGCTTCTTCGATTCTGCGTTCTTCGCGCCCGGTAATGCAATCTACGCCAGTTAATCCCAAAGCGCAGTCAGTTTTGTCAACACCTTTGCGACTCATATCGAAGCGCGATCGCGCTCTGCCGGCACCGTGAGAGGCCGCAAAAATCGATCGTTCCCCGAACCAACCAGCAAATAAGACGGCGCGCCCATCGAACCCGGTACAATTACAGGCTGACCAGAATGTGCGGGACAAGCGCCTTTGCCAGTTACCCAGCCGACACCTTCAGCTCAGGTAATATTGTGAGGCAAATCGTATACTAAGGGAGCTTCGACATCCCCGAAAACTTGCCAGCGCAGAAGTTCTGCTAGCAGCAAACGGTTGCCCCTCCCCACTTAAAGATAATACCTAACCGTCGTCACCACCCGACTTTTTTTAGCCCGCAAAGTCGCTTTCAAAAAGAAAGCAGTTTGATTGTGCAGCAGTCCCTCCCACCAATTTCGCGTCACAAAAGCCGGAATTATCAGCGTTAAATAAACTCCCGGTCGCTGCTCTTCAAACAAAGTCAAAAAGTGCGTCAAAGCCGAACTCACAGAACGGTAAGGCGAGTCCAGAATTTCCAAAGGAATATCTGACTGCAAATCTTTCCAAGCTAATTGTAATTTTTCTCGATCGGTCAAACCAATATCGACGTGAACTGCCACAACTTCATCAGCAATTAAACGAGCGTAATCAAGGGCCTCGAAAGTTCCCCGGTGCAATTGCCCGACTAACACCACTGCCGGATGTGTCACCGTCTTAACTCTAGGTCTGCGAAGATAAGACCTCGGTTCTATTCCCTGAATGCTCAACCGAGCCGCGACATACCGATAGTGTCGGTGAATAGCTAAAAATAGAGTGACTACGATCGGGATAGTTACTACGACAACCCAAGCTCCCAAAAGGAATTTTGTAGCGAGAATTACACCCAAAACTCCCGTTGTTGCCACTGCACCAATACCGTTCATCACAGCACTAACTTGCCAACCTTTACCTCGTTCCTTAAACCAGTGAATTACCATTCCCGATTGGGAGAGAGTAAAAGAAGTGAAAACTCCCACCGCATACAGGGGAAGCACCGCACTTGTATTGCCTCGAAAGATGATAATTACAGCGTTTCCCGCTGTTATGAGGTACAGTAGCAGCAATTAGCAAACCAATTTCTTAAATGTTTAGGGTTCAT
>NZ_JAUBOY010000123.1:0-2121 GCF_036700465.1 Microcoleus sp. T3_A4
TAATGAACCCTAAACATTTAAGAAATTGGTTTGCTAATTGCTGCTACTGTACCTCATAACAGCGGGAAACGCTGTAAAGGCTGGGATGCCGTATTTTCGCAAAAAAACCCGGTTTCTAATCACCCGTGTTTTAGTCATAATTTAAAAATGTTGCAGCAGAGATTTTTCTTGTGCATAAACCTTTCGCAGCGACTCCACAGCGATCGCCCCCAACATCAATTTAATCACCCCCACCAATTCCCCCCACTCCCACAATTCAGAAACAGAAACAGCTTTGTGAAATCTATCCGCATAAAAATCCACCCAAAAATCCGGCGCGTGTCTCTGTTTCTGACTCGCCCAACGGCGCTTCCAATAACCAAAATCTAAACCAGAGGGCGATTCCACTCCCAAAACAGGCGGAAAGTCCGCATAACTCACAAACCGACTCATGCCTTTGGCGTGCACGTACAGGATATGCGCCCAGCACTCGAAGCGATATATTTGTTTTACTTTGATTTTCAGCAGGCGCGCGATCGCCTCTTTCGTCACAAACCGGCTCAATCTGTGTCTGGGGGTTGATTTTGGTCGAAAGCTTGCTAACATGGTTGATACATCCCACTTGATGGGAATTTTCAATGGTTGATACATCCCACTTGATGGGAATTTCAGATGGTTAATAAATCCCAGTTGATGGGATTTGAACTTTGATAGGCGATCGTCTTTTAGTTTTCCAGACGTTGGGGCGATCGCTTTTTACATTACAAGTTTATGACTTATATTAGTCAAAAGTCAAGAGGTTATGGGATTAATTAAGTTGCGGGTTCGAGAATTTGCTGCCGAGAAGGGCTGGACGCTGAAAGAAGTTTCAGAGCGATCGGGCGTAGTCTACAGTACCCTCAGAACCTATGCCCGATCGCCTGGATTAGCAACAGTTGATGTGACAGCCTTGCACAAGTTGGCAAGGACTTTTGATTTGTCGATCGAAGATTTGTATGAAATTGTGCAGGAATAGTCGATCGCTTTTACGAACTAATTATCCACTCAATATTATTCGACAGTTGCTAGCATCTGATTGACAGACTCACCCTGTTGTAGTGCTTCCCAATCAGATGTAACAGGTTGGTAAGAACAGTAACACACCACAATTCGCTCCTCAGTATCGGAAGCAAAAAACTGCTGAACGCGAGTAACTACCCAATCTCCATCTTTCCCGTGGGTGACTCCATTACCTGGGTCAGATAGATTTTCATAATCGCGGGTTTTGTCCCCTACTTGGGGAATTTCTGGGTTTTCTTCCCAAGTCCAATTTTCCCAAAGTATATTAGTTAGACCGCCCCTCGGCATAAGCTGACGTTTTTCCCAGCCGGGAGCACTCATGCTTTCGGTTTTGTAGACAATCCAGATTTTTTTTGCCATTTTTCCTCCCTTTCCTTTAATCTTGGTAATCTTGCCACATATCCTGAAACGAGGTTTGTTCCCCGTCAAACACGCAAGCCACATCAGGGGGGGTGTTACGAGTCACTCGGATTTCTTTTAACCGCCAGTGGTATTTTTCGCCCATCTTTTCACAGAGTTCGGGATCTGTAACATGGTGTACGTTTTCTGGCTTTGGATTTGGTACGCGATCGCTCCTCACTTCTGACTTCCCTTACAGTTTAAAAACTAAATGTCTTGCCCTGTATGCGATCGCTCCACCACTGCACACAGCAGCTATGTGTTGTTTTGGTTTTGACTTGCTTCTATTTTTGGTTGCTCAGCCTTCATGACATATTGCTCCATAAATTCCAGCAAAACATCCCTCATATTTTTACCGTCCCTAGCAACAGCCGACTTAAATCGGTTCCGCAGCTCCGGCGGCATTTCTACTCTAATAGCCACAGTCTTGTTTTCATCCATACAGGCTCAAGGCTTTACAACATATACATTTTGACATTTTTATGTAGTTTGCCTAAAAACCAGCTTTTTGCATACAGGTGCATTACTCTAAGTATATGCCTTAGTGCATACTAATGCAATAGTGCAAAAAATGCCGTTTTCCGCAAAAAACGCTACAGAGCGTTAATTTACAGCAGATTCCATGTATATATGATACAGTTTATTTAGTATATAAGCTAAAAAAATGAAACCTTATTCGATTGA
>NZ_JAUBOY010000124.1:0-2080 GCF_036700465.1 Microcoleus sp. T3_A4
CCCACATTCCGCAGATATTCAAGCAGAAGGAAAGGAAGATAGATTCGGAGACACAAAACTCCCAAACGATTGCCGTGCAATCGTTTGGGAGCTTTTAGTGTATAATAGATTTCTGCAGTAAAGCAACTCTAAAAATCATGAACCAGCCATTATCGGGGATAAATATCGTAAATTTAGACCACTTGGGAATAGTAGCCGGGATAATAGATGAAATGGAATTGGTAGAAGAAGTCAACAAAAAAGTGGGGATAAGCAACAAAGAAACCCTCAGCCCAGGACAAGTCATGAAAGCGATGATTTTGAACGGATTAGGGTTTTTGAGCGCCCCAATCTACCTATTTGACACATTTTTTGTCGGAAAAGCAACAGAACATCTAATAGGAGAAGGAGTGACCCCCGAACAATTAAATGATGATAGAATAGGCAGAGCATTAGACAAATACCATCAAGCTGGAACGACACAGTTATTCACAGCGATCGCCCTGAAAGCAGCTCATAAATTTCAAGTAGAAATGAACAGCGTTCATCTAGACAGCAGTTCAATATCAGTAGAAGGAGCATACAAAACTCGTCAGGAAAAGAGTCAAGACATTGAAACAGACTCATCAGACCCACCCGATGAAATGAAAGCCATAAAAATCGTTCACGGATATTCAAGAGAGCGAAGACCAGACCTCAAACAATTTATCATTGACACAATAGTCAGCGGTGATGGAGACGTACCATTGTATCTCAAAATAGATGATGGAAACGCCGATGATAAAAGCGTGTTTGTCTCGCGACTCAAAGAATTTAAAAACCAGTGGAATTTCGACGGAATCTGTGTAGCAGACAGTGCCTTGTACACAGCAGAAAACTTATCAGCAATGGCAGGAATGAAATGGATAACCCGAGTACCATTAAGTATCCGATCGGCCCGAGAAAAAATCTCAGCTATCTCAGATAAAGCCTGGAAGTCAGCCCAAATAAAAGGCTACAAAATAGCAGCCATAACCAGCGAGTATGCTAACATCAAGCAAAGATGGATAGTAGTAGAAAGCGACATCAGAAAACAAGCAGCAATCAAAAAAATAGCCCGGGAAGTAGAAAAGCAATTAGAATCAGCTTCTTTCTCACTGCGCAAGCTATTCAGACAAGAGTTTGCGTGTATTGCTGACGCAGAAATCGCGATAAAAAGGTTATCCGATACCTGGAAGTATCACCAGATCGCAGAAATTGAATGCCGAGAAAAACCCGCCAAAAAAACGACAAGCAAGCAGAAACTAGAGAACCACACAAATCCAACAGTTTATCAAGTTACGGGTCAAATAGAAACCCGGTTATCAGTAATAGAAGCCGAACAAATCGCAGCCGGGAGATTTATATTAGCCACCAACATCTTAGACACTCAAAAGGTGAGCGACGAACAGATACTATTAGAGTACAAAGCGCAGCAAAGCAACGAGAGAGGATTTAGATTTATCAAAGATCCATTGTTTTTTACATCAAGCGTCTTTGTGAAAAATCCCGAGCGAGTCGAAGCAATAGGAATGATAATGGGACTGTGCTTGTTAGTTTATACCCTGGCACAAAGGAAATTGAGACAACAATTATCAGCTACCAATGAGGGAGTCAGAAATCAGGTAAAGAAGCTCACCAATAAACCGACAATGCGATGGATATTTCAGATGTTTCAAGCGGTACATTTAGTGACGATCAACGGCTCTAAACAAGTGAGCAATTTAACCCAAGACCGTCAAGATGTATTAAAGCATTTAGGACAGTATTGCAGTAGATACTATTTAATGTTTTTAGGTGGATGACGCTCGTTATTAAGCTGTAGATATTGGTGAATAATCCACATTTATTAGTCAAGATAATTAGCTCTTAGCAGGATTTGGCTTGGCTAAAAAGCTGAGTTATTTCGCAAAAAAAGCGCCATAAATCTATTAAAAAAAGTCAACTATTTCAGTTTAGTTGATTTCGGGAGATTTGACAGGTATCCGTGACGTTAAAACCGCATAAGTTAAACGGAAAAACTTTTTGACTCCAACTTTTCACAACTGATAAAAAAATTCCACACACATCTGCGGAATGTGGG
>NZ_JAUBOY010000125.1:0-1950 GCF_036700465.1 Microcoleus sp. T3_A4
ATTGCACTCACTTTTTTCACTTCTCTATTTTATTGCGATCGCATTCCTCTTTAAAAACTGTCCGGAGTATTGTTAAAAACCAACTCAGCCAGGGGCAAAACTTCGGAAATGTGAGTGCGAAGGGTTTCGCTTACTAATTGGTTGACATGAGATATATCCAAAGGTTGGAGGATAATATTATTTACTATCGCCCTGGTATTTTGAATTTGCTCTAAAGTATAAATTAAGGGATGAGTGGCACTGACTTCATTATCCCGATAAGCCCCAATTAATAGCAGATATTTACTATCTGGATGGGTCATAATTAGCTGGATAAGCTTAAGGGAAGCCGAATCTGCCCACTGCAAGTCATCCAAAAATATCACTAGGGGGTGTTCGGGTTTACTAAACACCTGTATAAATTTTTGAAACACTCGATTAAATCGGTTTTGAGATTCAGTTGGTCCCAAAGTCGGAACCGCAGGCTGTGGCTCAATAATCTTTTCTACTTCGGGAATAACCTCAATAATAATTTGCCCATTGGCACCAAGTGCGTCGAGAATTTTAGCCTTCCAAATTGCTATTTGAGCAGAATTTTCAGTGAGCAGTTGCCGCATCAATCCTTGAAATGCTTGAATTAAAGCAGCATAAGGAATATTCCGCTTAAATTGGTCAAATTTACCCGAAATAAAATACCCTCGTGCTCCCACTATAGGTTTATCAACTTCGTTAACTAAGGAAGATTTGCCGATACCTGAATAACCGCTCACTAGCATCATTTCCGTTGTCCCACCACTGACGCGAGCGAAGGCTTCTAGCAAACTAGCAACTTCTCTTTCCCGTCCATAGAGTTTTTGCGGAATCAGAAATTGGCTGTAGGAATCTAGTTGACCGATAATAAAGTGGGAAATCTCTCCTGAAGAAAGCATCTCCTGGCAGGTTTCCAGGTCAGCTTTTAGTCCGAAAGCACTTTGATATCTATCTTCAGCGGTTTTAGATAATAATTTCATTACAATTTCCGAAACTGTATCCGGGATCTCTGGATTCATATTTTTAGGTGGTATTGGTGCTTTAGCTATATGGCAATGAACGAATTCCAGGGGGTCTTTTGCGGAAAAAGGTAGCTTACCCGTCAGCATTTCATAAAATGTAATGCCGAGGGAGTAAAAGTCGGTGCGGTAGTCCACTGAGCGGTTCATTCTGCCGGTTTGTTCCGGCGACATATAAGCAAGAGTTCCTTCTAATAAGTTGGGATTTGTGACAGTTTGATTTTCTCGCTCTAAAAGTGAAGCAATGCTAAAATCAATAATTTTTACTTCCTTTGTCTCTGGGTCAATTAAGATATTTTGGGGCTTAATGTCTTTATGGATCACATTACTGTGATGAATTCCTCCCAGAGTTTTTGCCAACTGAATTCCGATTTTTAGAAAGGCGTTTATAGCCAAGGGTTGATTGTTAAGAAAATCTTTTAAAGATTGACCGCTAAAATTTTCTACTATCAGCGCTAAGCCGTTATGATAGCTTTCTAAGGCTATGGGTTTGACTATTCCTTGACTGTCTAAATGTAGGAGTATTTTATATTCGTGTCTTAATCGGGAAATTTCTTCGATTGTCGGATGCTCAGCTTTGAAGGTTTTGATAATTGCTGAGGTTCCATCAATATCTTTGATGCCGCGATAAATAATAGTATTGACACTTTCGTAAATAGCTGCGCTTAGGTTGTAACCCAAAATAGTAATGCTCATGTACGTAATTTCCCTAGTGATCAATTAAAGAGCAGGTGGTATTTCAGTAGCTATACTGATATTTATGACAGAATCGAATTAAAAAACTATTTTCTATGCACTCTAAAAAAGTATAATCTAAGCTTTTTGAATAATATTTAGATTTTAACAAATCAATACTCCGGACAGTTTTTAAGCAGCCAGAGTACCATAAGACAAGACTGAAGGAAGGTTAGGGTGATTTAAA
>NZ_JAUBOY010000126.1:0-1928 GCF_036700465.1 Microcoleus sp. T3_A4
AAAGCTTACTTTAACCGAGGACTGACTAGATATAAATTGAGAGAGGTTCAGGGAGCATTTGAGGATTTTCAGAAAGCAGCAGGGCTTTTTAAGCAGCAGGGGAGAATGGATTCTTATCAAGAGGCAGTTTCTCAAATTACAAAGCTATGGTGTTAGTTGAGTTTTCAAATTAGAAATTGGGAATGGGAAATTGGGCAATTGGGGAATGGGGAATGGGAATTGGGGAATTTGTAAGGTGCGCCATAAGCACCCTACACCTATAGTTAAAGTTAGCCAATTCTCAAGGCTGCATCGGCAGGTTGAGGGTTAGGATTACTAGGAATCCTAGATAAAGGAATTGCAAAGGCTGCATTTTGAACAGAGGCGACAGTAGAATTTTGTACCACAGTACCAGCCGCTGCCAAGTTAATGACAGTATTGCTTCCAGATTGAGTGAATGTAGTATCGGATAAATTTCCTGTCAAAGCAATGCGATCGCCTTCCTCTGGTCTAAAATCAACTATTGTATGACTTGTCGGGGGTAGGGTAATAAAAGGAAGAGAAGCAGGATCTACTCCGAGCAAAACAAAAGTATCTGCACCACTACCTCCTGTGAGAGTATTGTTGCCTGTATCTCCAATCAAAATATCATTGCCATCACCACCAATTAAGATATCATCCCCTTGACCGCCTCGCAAAAAGTCGTTACCAGCATCACCATTGAGAATATCGTCAGCGAAATTGCCAATCAGAATATCGTTGCCAACACCACCGCTAATGGAATCGTTACCTTTGCCACCTCGCAAAAAGTCGTCACCGACTTCGCCACTGATGGTATCGTTGCCTTGGCTGCCATTAATTGCATCATCCGTCGGTGAACCGAGGATGCGATCGTTTGCGCTACCTCCCACTACACCGCTGGGATTTTGCTGAGAGTCTTGGGAAGTGACTTGATAGTTGTTGGGGGTATTTGGCAGTCTGAGCGCTCCCAAAGATAGATTTACGAAATTGGTACTATTAATTAAATCGTTGAGCACATTAACATCGGTAATGATGCTAGAAACCCGACTGGGGACGATTCCTTGAACGACTTTTGCAGTTGAAATGCGATCGCCCTGCTGCACCGCATTCACCGTTTCAAAACCTTGAATAACATTGCCAAAAACAGCATAACTACCATCCAAAAATGGCAACTCATCCAAAGCAAAATAAAACTGCGAAGAAGCCGAATCCAAAGCATTGGAACGAGCCATTGCCACAGCGCCGCGATTATGCCGCAACTGCGGCCTCTGGGTGACAACTTGGTTGTAAACAGGTTGCGCGGCCCCTTGCGGCTTAATTTCCAAAGGAATAAAACGCGCCTGATTGGTATCCGGGTCAATAAAACTACCCGTTCCCAATTGACTTGCCGGAATTGTCGTATCCCTGCTGCGCGGATCACCTCCTTGCACAACAAAAGGATCTGGCTGACGCACAACTCGGTGAAACATCACCCCGTCGTAAATGCCTCGTTCAACTAAGTCAACAAAATTTCCTCCAGTAATCGGGGCATTAGTGCCGTCTACTTCGATCACAACGGGTTGACCGTTAATTACCTGGACTACTATAGCTTTGCCTGTTAACGGGAGTGCAGCGCTCATGGGTAAATTGCTATTTGAGTGAGTGATCTTGGGGTTTTAGAAGCAATCCGCGAATTGCCTCTACCTATTTAATCAGAAAACTGTAAACTTGTCTGTAAGTACAGTTCTACTTCTAAATTTATGATGTCCCGTCGCCAGTTCTTTAGCACTTTATTGGCAAGCAGAAATATCAGCATTCTTTAACTTAGCAGCGGACAAATTAGCGCCGCTCAAATGGGCTTATTGGAGATTTGCTCCCCGCAAATCGACTGCGCTCAAATCGCACTGTTTCCACAAAAAACTGACGCACCAATTATCCTTTAATAGGTG
>NZ_JAUBOY010000127.1:0-1876 GCF_036700465.1 Microcoleus sp. T3_A4
GTTCTTCCCCGTTGAATAGAGATTCTCCGCATTTAGGACAAATGCATCCTTGGTTCTGAGCAATCTTTTGTTTACTGGGAGTAAGAGATTTAGATTTAGCCTTCTCCCTGTCTTGCCAGTAGATTTTAAGATTTGGATCGTCAGGAGATGATCTGCCCTTCACCAGAATATGTCTTTCTATCCTGAACCAGCTAAATTTGAGCAAATGCATTCCTGTGGTTTTGTCACCAAATACCCATCGGTCGCTACGCTCTAAATTCAGCCTGCCCCAATACCGGCTTTGTCTCCAGTAACGGGGTTTTGTAGGGTGGGTGTGCTTGACTCGGGCGAACTGCCCGATGAAACATCCAACGGTCAAGACTATGAAAAATTTCACAAGACACTCCTGAACGGAAATAGTTCGCCCATCCTCGAATAATCGGGTTTAAGCGTTTAATAATTGCTAGAACATTCGACCCTCGCAAGGAGAGCCATTCCTTTCGCAACTTATTCCGTATTTTGCTTACCGATTCCTTGCTTGGCTTAATCAGCAGCTTCCAACCTGTTTTAGAGGTTTTTTCGGCTCTGTAGTGTCTGATGTTGAAGCCTAGAAAGTCGAATCCCTCACTCAGATGAACAATTTTGGTTTTCTGGGCCGATAGCTCTAACCCTCTTTGTTGCAACCAACTTTTTAGGATTTCAATCACTTCTTCGGCATCTTCTTTAGACTCACAGAATGCTGCAAAATCGTCCGCATAACGAACGATTGCTCGCTTTCCAATAGACTGACCTCTGGAGTCGTATTTGACACCAATGGCTTCCTCCATTCCATGCAAGGCAATGTTAGCTAACAAGGGGGACACCACGCCGCCCTGGGGAGTTCCACTATCCGTTTCATGAAAAACTCCTTGTTCCATGTATCCTGCCTTGAGCCATTGTTTAATCAGTTCCCGACCAGGGACTTCACCAATTGCCTTGAGCAAGAATTCATGGCTGATATTGTCAAATGCGCCTTTGATGTCAGCATCTACGACCCATTTCTTCCGTTTATTTGGTCGAGCTAAGCCGAAGATCTTCTCAATTGCATCATGACAACTTCTACCAGGGCGGAATCCGTAGCTGGTTCCCTCGAAATTTGCCTCCCATTCTGGTTCAAGAGCGTTCTTGACCATTGCTTGAAGACATCTATCTTGGACAACCGGGATTCCCAAAGGACGTTGTTTTCTGTTTGATTTCGGAATGTACACCCGACGCACAGGTTTTGCTCTCCAAAGGGTGAAAACCGATAATTCATCGACCAGTTTGCCTCTGGCTGTAGGAGTTTTCACCACTACTTTGTCAATTCCTGGCGTATTTCTACCTGCGTTCTGCTGCGTCACTCTGCGAACACTCGTAAGAATATTGGCATAGCTTCGTAGCATTAGCTTTTGAAGCGAACGTACCTTTTTATAGTTTCGTTCTGTGGTCGCCCGAAAGATTCTCTGTCTCAAATTCCTGACAGTCCGATTGACTTTGCGCCAGTTAATGGCGTTCCAATCGGTTTGCCCTTTGGTTCCGTTTGCTAAAGCTATGCTTTGCATCTAACTTGTCCTTCAGTGAGAAATCATTACAGAAGTCTTTGGGTAATTCACCTGACCCACGTCAGCACCCTTTCAGGTTGGGTATTGCCCTATCCAGCAGGTTATGGATTTCCTTTGCCTTTCGGCTTACTGGCGTTCGCTTCTTGGGTCATCCCTGTCCCACTGGGGAATTCAGTCGTCCTTGCGGTTGACCTACTGGAAATCCAGACCCCATTGCGGTTATCACGTTCCACATGTTAGAGATGCAACTGAAGAGGGTGTCTCCTCTACTGCGGGGACGGGGTGTCCTCGAATTCGATTCATAAGACCGAATTCCG
>NZ_JAUBOY010000067.1:0-30810 GCF_036700465.1 Microcoleus sp. T3_A4
GTCAATCCTAAGCACTTTAAAAACTGGTTTACAAGCTGCTGTTACTGTACTTCATAAACCTGGAATCTGCTGTAAGTTAAATTCGGTTGCCGGCTCTGATGGCTGGGCGCGATCGACCTTTTGGGCTGATACTTGGGTCGCCTCCTCCCCCTTGCGGAAAAACTGCTTTAAAATCTCTCCGGGCTCTCTGTCCCAGGTGTCGATATGTTCGTAAATTAAGCCGTCTTTATCCAGTTTATAAGTAGAGTAGCCGTTAAAAAAAATCCGAGCTTTCCAGGGAACCCGTAGTGTCCCGCGAACAGTCCAATTTGCCACAATAGTATCATGGGCTGTCTGACCTACGTCGTGCAGGTCGAAGTAAATCTCGTTAAAGAATAGCTGGCCGTGAAATCGCAGAGTCCAAAAGATAATGCGATAGTTGATTTTTCCTTTAAATTTGTTAACAGGGTCTTGAAAATAAACATCTTTTGTGTAGATGTCGTAGGAGATGTCTTTCTCAAACAGCGTCGGGAGATCCGCTTTGAGGGTGTCTACTGCTTGTTCTACCTGCATTTGATATTCGATCGCGCTCAAACTACCACCTTGTGACAGTATTAATTTATAACTTTAAATGAATAATCTCGATCGGCAGCGGGATGAGAAAAAAATCGATACTTCATCCAGCTCTAATCTTACCTCTAATTATATTGTCCGCGCCGGCCTTTCTGCTGGCCCGGACTTGCGACATCGAAACCTTGGCACAGATTTGACAGAACACCCCCACTCCTCTGATATTCTCGCAGAAATCAACAGCGGCAAGCTGTTGATGGTAGATAGCCGTCGCCGGAACGGTCTAATTTTGATTAAACGTTTCCACGCGGAGTTTGCCGGGCCTGGGGCTGCCGTTGGCGGCGCTTTTGAGGTTGACTCTCAGCAGGTAATTCCCGTGGGCGATTTTTGTTTGGTTTGCCCTCAATCTCCCGAAGAAATACAGAAAGCTTTTGGAATTCGGCGGCAGTGGGTGCGGTTAATGGAACAGTTAACGGCAAAGCCGACAGCTTTGGAACGCGCACAAATGGTTTTAACTCAGTTTGAACAATATTTGGATTCGGAAACGGTGGCACAAATTCCCGATGAAGCTTTGGCACTTTTAGTAGGCGTATTTCCCCAGACTATTCGGGCGGCACGGCAAGGAAATGATCAGTTATAAATTGGTGTAGATACCTTATGCTGTGATCGCGCTGCTACAAGCTCCACTCGGCATTCTGCAAAACGACTCGATAGCCATCTGGGTCTTCAAAGGTAACTCCATCTTTGTCCCAGTAGGGATTGTAGGAGTTTACAGGCTCAAATCCACTGGCTTTCATTCGCTCAACAGCCTGCTGCCATTCTTGTTGGTTAGGAAGGTAAAAGACGATAAGATTGTCTTGAGTTGGAGCGCCACCTACAATATGTCCCCGTTGATGGATGAATTCAAAGTGGTGGCTTTCTCCTGCCATTCCAACCATTACTCCGTCAAAACCTTCATGGTTTTCAAAACGATCGAGGATTTGCAGCCCTAAACCCTCTGTGTAAAAATGAACAACTCGATCGAGGCAATCCGTTGGACGAGCAACCCGTAAAACCTTTCCTTGAAGCATATATATCTTCTCCAAAGTTATTTTTGTGTTAAGCAGAAACTGGATACCGAATATTATGAGTTGTCAAAAATTTCTCCTATTCGATCGACTGTTCGCTGATTTTCCTCGGGACTGCCCACCGTAATTCGCAAACCTCCTCCAGTATGCCGAATTAAAGTACCTCGATCTTTTAGCTGCTGCATGATTTGTTTGTGTTCCTGTTCAGCAGATTCGCCATCGCCAGCTTTCACCCGCAGGTAAACGAAGTTAGCCGCACTCGGCCAAACTTGCAATTTTTGATGCTGAGTTAGCGCTGCAATTAATTTAGCTCTTTCTGATAGAGTTTCGGGAATGGTTGCTAGCAATAACTGCCGCTGCGCTAGGGCTAACTCGGCTGCTGTTTGCGAGAAACTGGGAAGGTTGTAGGGGAGACGGATTTTTTCTAAGGTGGCTGTGAGTTCGGGATGGGCGATCGCATATCCGACTCTCATTGAGGCCAGTCGAAATGCTTTGGAAAATGTGCGTAAAATAATCCAATTCGGGTGCTGGTGCAATTGGTGTGCTAAAGTATTTTGGCTGAATTCAAAATAGGCTTCGTCAATTACTACTAATATCTCTTCGGGTAAAGTTGACAACCATTCTATTTCATCGGTTGTCAAAGCATTGGCTGTAGGGGAATTGGGATGAACGACAAAGACGGCGCGCACGGGGGGATTTTGATTTTGGTCGTTAGCGCACCCCGCCCCTACGGGGGCTACCCCAACGGAGAGGATCGCCCTTTTAGCCGCCTCGATATCGATTTCAAAATTCTCCTCTTTCCGCTGAACACTCACAACGGGAATGCCGAGGGTTTGGGCCATTATTCCATACATCGAAAATGTAGGATTCGCTACCAAAATAGAGCCTTTACCGCTTAAACAAGTAGCTATTAAGAGGGATCTAATTAGTTCGTCGGAACCGTTACCCACAGAAATATTGTCGGCTGTAATGGCGGTTTTTGGCAGTGTAACCCCCTCTAGCGGGGGGATTGTGATTGATTCATTGACGTATTGGGCGAGATCCTCTTTGAGCGCTGCGTGGCCTCCGTCGGGATAGCGATTTGTCTCAATTAACTGCTGGTAAGTCCAAGCTAGCTTTTTTTTTAATTCTTCTGGCAAGTCGTAGGGGCATTCGTTGGTATCGAGGCGATCGATCGCACTTTCGGAGTGCGCTGGTTCTCCTGATGTGCCGCCCGGATGGGGAGTGTATGCGGTAAGTTCGGCTAAATCTTTTCGGATAAAGGGAAGCATGGTATAGTTTACGACTTTTTATTTTAGATAATCTGCTTAGAAGCATCTGAACTTAGCATAGAGCTTGTTCTATCTCAAAAGCAAGAGGAGATGCGGGATTTAGTTTCTGTCGATCGATTGATGCGTCGGCTGTGGCCAATTGATTATTCTTAGAAAGTAACTGCTAATATGTGGAAACCAAGTATGAAAGTCAAGCCTTCCGATATATCTAAAAATGCCGCCGCTACCCTCATAGCTTTGAGTTTGGCTGTTCTCCCTTCAGCTATGCCTGCCTCAGCTCAAACGGAGTCAGCTCCGACCCAGAACAATACTGAGTCTAATGGAGTTGTTCTAGACAGAACTCCCTTTCAAGAAAGCAAGGAAGACAACAATCATTGGGGTGCTTTGGGTTTGTTGGGCATCCTCGGTTTGGCGAATCTGTTTCGCAAGGATGAACCCAAACGCTACCGCGATCCGATGGGCGAATAATTGTTTAAAGGGCGGTCGCACAAGCCAAAAAAGAAATCAACCGTCGTGGATTCCGAAACCGGGTTTTTTACCGAAAGACTGGATTATTGCCTTTAATCCGAGCAAAAAATCCGGTTTCTTTGATATTGATGGGAATTTTGGCCACAAAGTTTATTCAATCCCGCCACAAAGCAATGCCACCCAATAAGCCGCTCACATTTGGTACTATTTTAACCTGCGGCGGTAACTCAAAAACAATCTTTTTAGTATTGCCGCCGCCGATGTAAATGCGATCGCAGTTAAAGAGATATTGCAGATAGGTGAGCGCTTTTTCCAGACGGCGATTCCATCTTTTGGAACCGACTGTATCTAATGCTGATCGCCCTAATTGCTGTTCGTAAGTTTCCCCTTTGCGAAACGGGTGATGTCCTAACTCTAGATTTGGCACCAAGATCCCATCGACAAATAAGGCAGAACCAAAACCGGTGCCAAGGGTAATTACTAATTCTACCCCCGTCCCAGCAATTGCTCCCAATCCTTGAATATCGGCATCGTTAGCCACTCGCACAGGTTTTCCCAAGCGATCTTTGAGGGTAGTTTCTAGGTCAAAATCTATCCAAGACGGATCTAAATTCACTGCGGTTTTTATGACGCCTAGACGCACGACTCCAGGAAAACCGACGGATACTCGGTCAAATTCTCCTTGTCCGCTGGCTAAAGAGGCGATCGCCTCTAGTACGGGTTCCGGTTTCGGTGGTTGAGGCGTTTCTAAACGGCTGCGTTCCGTTTGGGGTTCGCCTTCATTGTCCAAAACCATAACTTTGATGCCACTTCCACCAATGTCAACGGCTAAGGTGCGAGTCGATCGATCTTGTTCAGTCATTTGATTGTTGAGACTTGCAAGTTGGTAAAATTTTAATTTTTGAATTGGCAAAACTTTTGAATCGCTTCCCAAATTTCCGCTAGGACATTTCCCAAAGAATGATCGTCTTCTAATTCGATTAATTGCACCCAGGGACGGTTAGCGGCAAAATTTCTGCTAGCTTGAATCGGTATTATTGTATCATGTTTGCCGTGAAGAATTAACGTAGGGACTGACCGAATTAATTTTTCTTCAGGGTATTGAGCCATATCTGCCACAAACTGATAATTCAGTGGGAGATAACGCTGTTCGCCGTAGTGGTAAACGGGCAAATATTTCTCACACTGCCACTTTTCTAACTGTTGCTGTCCCAACAGTGGCAGCCAGTGGGAGATAAAGTCAAAAGCTGGCGCTAACAAAACTATTTGCTTTACTGACAATTGTCGCTGGGTCAACCAAGCCGCGGTCAGTCCCCCAAAACTCGACCCAATTATTGTAACTCCCCCTAATTGTTTTACCTTGTCGGCCGATGGGGAGGATGGGGTTTGCAGAAATTCTGTTTCTATTTGCTGCAACTGGCGGGTGAGGGTGAGACCGGAAAAATTGTTTTGATTGAGATCGGGAGTTTTTAGGTCAATTCCTAGGGACGAAAAGCGATCACGGAAATATTTTGCCTTAAGGGAATCGGGACTTGATGCAAATCCGTGTAAATAAATGTAACTCGAATGGTTTGTTAAATTCATTCAGTAATTGATATTTAACAACAAATATTAAGTATAACACCCAGAGCCCCGACTTCTTAAAGAAGTCGGGGCTCTAATAAGCCGTGAACAAAATGGAACTATTACTGCGGTTTTTGACCGTTTTGCATCCGATTTTTAGCATTTTGTCGGCGCTGCTGCATCATTTGAGCTAATTGGCTGCGCTGTTCGGCAGTGAGCACTTCTCGCATTGCGAGTGTACTTTCAAATTGCACCTCTTCCAACTGCTGCCTCAATCCGATTATTTGACGGTGTTTTTCGCGCATTTCGCTGGCATTTGCCGTGCCGGACATCATCGTTTCCAATTCTTGTCTCGCTTGGCGGATTGCTTGCATCCGCTGGGAAACTTGGTCTTTGTAGCGATCGCGAACTGCTTGCATTTGCTGCTTTTGGTCAGCGCTTAAATTCAGTTTCTCGAACATCCCGCCTTCCTTGCCAGCAGGTCGATTTGGTCGCTGATTTTGTGCAAATGTTTCCGGTTCGAGGGGATGAGGAACTGCTATTGCTGCGGCTGTACTACCGAGAGTCAGCATTAAAACTGCTAGGGCAGAAATACGACGAATTGACATGAAAATTACCTCTTTGATATTACTTATTTGTTGGCGCTTGGCTGTCAGCACCAGGGCTGACATTCAACCAGTCTGTTTGCGAGCGATCGGTCATACTTTCTTGGGTAGAATCATGGAGGACACCCTCCCAGTTAGTAACTAAAAATGCTTCTAACTTAGCTGTTTCCTCATCTGGCAATTGTGCAGTATTAAAGGGACGGTAGCCAGACCAAAAAACTAGCAAAATAGCAGCAATTGCAGACGACAAACCCCACTTAGAAACAGAGAATATTTTTAACCTGTTATCAGACTTGGCTGACGCAAGTAATCGCGTTTTTTGGCGGTGATTTTCATGGAAAACACTCGCCTGGTTACTTTCGATTGCTGCTAGGAGTTTTCGCTCTAAATCTGGTGCAGCTTCAGGAAGATTTGGGCGATGTTGCTTCAAGAAATTAACTAACTCTTGGTCGCTGCTTGGATTATTCATAGCTCGCTGACACCTTCTTTTTGCAAAAATTGCCGCACAGCATTTCGGGCATAAAACACGCGAGATTTGACGGTTCCCGCCGGCAGTCCCAAAATTTGAGCTACTTCTTTTTGCGGGATGTCTTCTAAGTCGTGCAGCACCAAAACGCTGCGGTGTTCAAAGCTCAATTTCTCCAATCCTCGCTGCACTAAATCTTGATAGTGCAACTGCATCAAGTCAGAGGTACGATCTGTGACAACAATCCGATCCATTTGTTCTTGATTTTTGAGTTTGGAATCAAAAGAATGCTGCTTAGCAACTGCTTGTCTTTGGTCAGAAGCCACATTCCAAGTGATTCGATAAAGCCAAGTAGAAAAGTTGTCTTGGTGCTTGAGTTTTGGCAATCCTTTCCACACTCGCAGGAATACTTCTTGCGTTAAGTCGTCAAGCAGCGACGGCCCACAGAGTTGGTAAAGGGTTGACCTGACTTTGTGTTGGTAGCGTTGGTAAAGGTGGCGAAAGCAGGTGCGATCGCCCTTTAAACATTCAGCAACTAAGTCCGAGTCGGAACAGTTATCGATTAAAACATTGGCTGACACAGCTAACACCTGTGAAGTCTCCCCCACCAGTTCGTTATCTGAAGTGTTTAGACAGGACGATCGCGAAAAAGGTTCAAATAATTTAAAATATTATTTTGAGCATGAATCCGCTTGGGGTAAAAAACTGCACCAATGTCAGCAACAGGCAAGATGCCTGTTCCACAAAAATTAAATAAATTTTTTTGTGGGGAGTAAGGGTTGGGCTTCTAGCCCGCCCCTAACAGGCAAGAGACCTGTTCCACAAAACTCAATTTTATTGTGGAACGGGCATCTTGCCCGTTCTTAACAAGAATACAAGATGTGAGTTCTAACTATTTATAGCATTTTTCCAATAAGTATAAGTCTCTAAACCAATACTTTTTGGATCTTCATTATAGAGTTCATCTAAACATTTGAAAAGAGCTAAAGCGTAATTTTTCAATCCCAACTCTGTCAAACTTGTGATAATCCTAGTCAGCCGCAGGTAGTTGTGATTAAATTTTTGAATCCACTCTCTTTTTCTTGACAAATATTCTGCGGATTTGGCAATTACAATTTCTGCGTTCTCCCCTTCGCGGCATTCCAACCCGTAAAATGCCAGCATGACATTGAACGAATGGAGTAAGCGATTTTTCAACTCTTCACTTGTTCTAAAAGCTTGAATTACCTCATCATTTAAAGTCGGAGCACTGGAATTAAAGCGACTCTTTTCTCTCAGAGGAAACAGCCATTGAATGTAATTGTGCACGGATTCCAGCTTCTGGTAATCCCACGACCAAATATCCTCGATCGCCCGACCTTGTGAATCAGGCTGCTGACCGAGATAGAATGCTAAAATTTTGTTTTGTTTGGTTGAATTACTCATTAATAAGCTGTTTTGTATCTAAATTGTATTTTTGGGCGGGCGGGACGCCCAACCCCTACTCCCCACAACCAGAAAATTTAATTTTTGTGTGGAAAAGGCATCCTGCCTGTTCATCAAAATAGTTTTCTTGAGTCGGTTTTAACCGACTTTAGCTATTAGCCAGGGACTTAAGTCCCTGGCGGCTTCGCCCTGTTTACCGCAAAGTAACAAACTCTTCAGCAGTTGATGGGTGAATGCCAATAGTCGCGTCGAAATCTTTCTTCGTAGCTCCCATATTAACAGCGATCGCCATTCCTTGAATAATCTCGCCCGCGTCTTTCCCAACCATGTGCACGCCCAAAACTCTGTCAGTATTAGTTTCAACGATTAACTTGACAAAAGTTTTCTCGTCTGCACCTGTCAAAGCGTGAAACATCGGTCGAAACTTGGCTGTGTAGCACTTAATTGAGTCGGGAAACTTTGCTCTAGCCTGCACTTCGTTTAAGCCGACTGTAGCAGCTTCCGGCTGGGAAAATACCGCTGACGGCACATTTTCGTGAGTGATTGCTCTCGGATTGTTGCCAAATTCAGTATCTGCAAAAGCGCGTCCTTCGGCGATCGCAACTGGTGTTAAGTTAATCCGGTTCGTGCAATCTCCGACTGCAAAAATGTGCGGCTGACTGGTGCGGCTGTCTTTGGTAACTGCGATCGCACCTTTATCTGTTTCTACTCCCGCATTTTCTAAACCTAATTTTTCTAAATTAGGCTGACGCCCGGTAGCGCACAACAGCGCGTCTACTACTAGCGTTCCTTCGGATGTCCCCGACAGAGTTAATTTTAAGCCTTCTGGGGTTTTCTCAATGTGGTTGATCGAGCTTTCTGTCAAAATGTTTATTCCGTGCTTAATCATTCCTTCTTGCACGTTGGTGCGAATTTCTGTGTCAAATTCGTTCAAAATTAAGTCGCGGCGGATAATTTGAGTTACTTCGCTTCCCAATCCGTTCATAATGCAAGCAAATTCGACGCCGATGTAGCCGCCGCCCCAAATTGCCAACCGTTTTGGCTGCTCTTTTAGGAGGAATATTTCGCGAGAGGTAATCGCGTGTTCGATGCCGACAATTGGGACTCTTTGCGCTTCTCCGCCGACTGCAATTAAGATTTTGGCTGCGGTAAATTTCTTGTCACCAACTTCGACGGTGTGGGGATCAATAAATTTGGCGTATCCTGAGATTAATTCGACTCCGGCTTTTTCGAGGAAGCTGATGTGCAGTTTGCTCAGCCGCCGCACTTCTGTGTCTACGCTGGTGACGAGTTTTTCCCAATCAAAGCTGCTTTCTACTGGACTCCAACCGTAGCCCACCGCATCTTCATAAAGGTGCGAAAATGTTGAGGCGTACACCATCAGTTTTTTGGGGACACAGCCGCGAATTACGCAGGTTCCGCCTACTAAGTCATTTTCGGCGATCGCCACTTTTGCGCCGTAGGATGCTGCTCGCTTGGAACTCGCCAATCCGCCGGAACCCGCACCTATCACAAACAAGTCGTAGTCGTATGTCATAATTGTCTGTACCTTCTTATCGCCCACTTACCAATTTTACGCTTTACTTTTTTTAATGATATCTCAAAAAATTTTTGTTTTTTTTTGGGTCAACTACTTTACTTTTTGCACTGAAACGGCTATTATTTAATAATAGAAATCTGTGCGTTAATTTTAAAATTGCTCACACTTCCATTATTAGAGTATAGCACAAGCGATCAAAAAAAAATATAAAAATTTTACTCTTTTGAGAGCGCTACCAAGAAAGAAAGACCTAATTGTCGATCGCTCGTTATAGCCGAGTCGAACTCCGGTAAATCCCTGTAAAAAAGCGAAACTTTGATGATATTCCCGATTTTTAAGGGGTAGTAGGGGGCAACAATCAGACGGGATCAGGGCTAATCGCAGCGCAGCGACAGAAAGCTGATACTACCCTAACCTATCGGGCCAATCACGGGAGATTACCCTACAGTTTTTGAGAATTTCATCAATCCTTGATAATTGCTATATTATAAAGATAAATTAATTCTCGGGCTAGCTTTATGAGCGAGTGGCTTGTGATCTGGGGAGTGGCGCAGGGAGTTGGCATTCTCGTCAAACCCATCTTAGAAGATTTAGTCAAAGACGGCGCGAAGGATTTTGCTAAAGATTTTTTTAAAGATTCCCTGAAAAACGTCTTATTTGGCGAAAAAGACCCCCGACAAGTCGCAGCGGGCAAAGCAATCAAAAAGTTTTTGGGTTTGGTGGAACAGCAGTTGAAAATTGGCGGAGTTCCCGCAGAGCAAATTAAGCTGTATATTAAAGATGTTAAACAGTTTATCAATAACAAGTCTGTTAAGGAAATTTTGGGCAAGGCGTTTGAGAGCGATCGCGAATCTCTCGAGGCAGAACTTCTCGAACAAACCTGGACTCAACTAAATTTGGCTCCGTTACCCGCAAGATTTAAGTGGCAAACCATCGGGACTCAGTATCTGGCAGAAGTTCAAGAAATTCTCTTTGACTCAAAAGACTTGCGCGATATTTTGACTGCTCAAAATCTGGATAGCATTCAGAAAAATACTCAAGAAACGGCGGGGATTATCCCCGATTTTGACTTGAGGCAATATCAAGAAGCTCTGTGCGAGCGTTACAGCAATCTCAATTTAAGCAGCGTCGATCCCAATACCTACGATTATCGGGAAAAACTGAAGGTTTGGCAAATCTTTATTTTCCAAGATGTGCGATCGATTTACGAATCATTTCTGCCCCAAGCTTACGAAATTCCTAAAGAACATCAACGGCGGCTGAAACACAGCAATCAATTAGAGGCGATCGATATAGAAAATTTAGAGAAATATCGGCGCGGTTATTTTTCTCAGCCGATCGTATCCGTGTTAGATGTTATCAATGACAAGCAAAAGTATCCCTACATTGTTATTTTAGGCGATCCGGGTTCTGGCAAGTCTACTCTGTTACAATGTTTAGCATTAAACTGGGCGCGATCGCCCTTAAATAGCGTGACATCTCAGCCGATTCCGCTGCTAATAGAATTGCGGACTTACATTCGCAGCGGGGAATCAGGACATTGCAAGAATTTCCTCGAATTTTTCCATCAAAGTCCCGGTTCAATTTGTCACTTGAATCAGCATCACTTGCAGGAACAGCTTAAAGCAGGCGACGCTGTGGTGATGTTCGATGGGTTAGATGAAATTTTCGATCCCGGCAAACGAGAAGATGTAATTACGGCAATTCATCGGTTTACCAATGAGTATCCGCGCGTGCAAGTGATTGTCACGTCTCGGATTATTGGTTACAAACCTCAACGCTTGCAAGATGCAGGGTTTCATCACTTTATTCTCCAAGATTTGAACGCGGAACAAATCCAGGATTTTGTTCACCGCTGGCACGAATTAACTTTTACTGATGCTGTGGAAAAAGCGCGGATTCGCGATCGCATGGAAAGAGCATTAGCGTATTCATCAACGATTCGAGATTTAGCGGGTAATCCGTTATTGTTGACGATTATGGCGATTTTAAATCGCAGTCAAGAATTGCCGAGAGACAGGGCGGAACTTTACAATCAAGCTTCGCGGGTATTGCTGTATCAATGGGATGTGGAAAGGTCTTTAGTAGAGGATAGCAGGCTCGATCCGAAAACTATTGATGCTAAAGATAAGCAAGAAATGCTGCGGCGAGTCGCTTATGAAATGCAAGCAGCACCTGAAGGCTTAGCTGGTAATATTATTAGTGCGGAAGATTTGGAGAATACCCTGACAGCATATCTGAAGAATAAAGATTTCGATCGACCGAAAGAGCGGGCAAAGTTGATAATTAACCAACTGCGAACTCGCAACTTTATTTTATGTTATTTGGGTGCGGATACTTATGGGTTTGTGCATCGCACTTTTTTGGAATATTTCTGTGCGTCGGAGGTTGTATATCGATTTGAAAAAACGCGCCAACTTTCTTTAGATGAGTTGAAAACCGAAGTTTTTGGCACGCACTGGGATGATGAATCTTGGCAGGAAGTTTTGTGCTTGATTGCGGGATTGATAGATGGACGGTTTACAGGGGAATTGATTGAGTTTTTGATTGAACAGTCTGAGGAATTTGAAAATTTCCAGAGCCTGTTTTTGGCTGTAAAGTGTTTGAACGAGGTGAGAGATAGAAAAATTATTGCTGGGATTGATAGTGAATTGCTTGAACGTTTAAAAGAGTTAACGAAGTGTGTTCTCAGCGAGCAGAGCATAGGTCTTCATGTAAATGGCAAAGAAATTGAACTGGTTAGAGAAATTCATACTCAAGCAGTAAGTGCGATCGCCTTTACTTGGAAAGATGACCCTAAAACCTTACTTTGGCTCAAACAACTGGCTGAATCTGATGATGATAATTGGGGTGTGCGATATTCCGCGATCCAAGAATTAGCATGGGGATGGAAAGATGATTCCAAAACCTTACCTCTCCTCAAACAACTGGCTCAATCTGAAGATGACAATTGGGCAGTGCGACACGCAGCAGTCCAAGAATTAGTACGGGGCTGGAAAAATGACCCGGAAACTTTACCCATTCTCAAACAAATAGCTCAATCTTATGATGATTCCCTTGTGCGACGTTTAGCAGTCCAAGAATTAGCATACGGATGGAAAAATGACCCTGAAATCTTACCTATTATCAAACAAGTAGCTCAATCTAGTGGTTGTAGGGTTGTGCAAAGTGCAGCACTTCAAGAATTAGTACGGTGGTGGAAAAAAGACTCTGAAACCTTACCTATTCTCAAACAACTAGCTCAAGATGATGATAGTTCATATGTGCGAGAAGCAGCACTTCAACAATTAGCACGGGAGTGGCAAGATGACCAGGAAATCTTAGATATTCTCAAACAACGCGCTCAACATGATGATGATTCGGATGTCCGAGAAGTAGCAGTCCAAGAATTAGCACGTGGATGGAAATATGACCAGGAAATCTTACCTATCCTCAAACAATGCGCTCAATATGATGATGATTCAGATGTACGAATTGCCGCAGTCCAAGAATTAGCACGTGGGTGGAAAGATGACCCCGAAACCTTATCTATCCTTAAACAACGCGCTCAATATGATGATGATTTCAGGGTGGGATTTTTAGCACTTACAGAACTAGCATATGGGTGGACATATGAACCAGAGATATTTGAATGGTTGTGCGATATAGCTATCAATCATCCTTTTGAACGTCAGTATAGCTTCCAATATCATCCTAGAAAAGTAGCACTTGAAATCATGGTCGAGCAATACTCCGATTACCCAGAAACTTTAGAAATACTTCGCCATCTATTTGCCAACGATCCAGATGAAGAAGTCTGGCAGTTGGTCCACGAAAAGTTGACCGAATTAGAGAAGCTGTGATAGAAACACAAAAAGCAGAAAGAAAATATGATTGTAGCTACTAATCTCCCCAAAGCTTATGCAGAAATAGTTGAATTTTTGGCGACGGCTACACTCCCCGCAGCCTTATCAGCTTTCCACTCTCCGAGGAAGCAAAAGAGCATATCCTCGACCTAATTTATGCCCACAATAATCAAGGCTTGACCCGCGCTGGAAAAAGCAAATTAGATAACTATCTAGTGCTAGAACATCAGATAACTCTCATCAAACAACTCACAAACACGTCCTTAAAGATTTAGTTTTTTTATATCTCGTCAATTAGCGTCCAAACGATCGCCCTTCCAGCCGCGAAAACCGAGAAGAAGTGTTAAGTTAGTAGTTAGTTGTGTCGATCGCACAGAAAAAAAAATGCCTGAACTACAAACCGATACATACCAAGACCTCGACCCGCAAGTCCTCTCAAAGCCCGTTGTTGTCGGTCTCGAAGAGGTAACAAAAGTTTACGGGATTGGCGACCTGGAAGTTCGCGCCTTAAACGGCGTCAGCTTGACCGTAAGACAAGGAGAATATTGCTCGATTATGGGCGCGTCGGGTTCCGGCAAATCTACAGCTATGAATATTATCGGCTGTCTCGATCGACCTACGAGCGGCAGTTACTACTTAGACGGCGTAGATGTCGCCCAAATGCCGGAAGGAGAATTAGCCGGAATTCGCAATTTAAAATTAGGTTTTGTCTTCCAACAATTTCACCTGTTGCCTCAATTGACAGCATTAGAAAATGTCATGTTACCGATGGTTTATGCCGGCATTCCCGCAGCAGAAAGACGCGAACGGGGAGTAGATGCTTTAACAAAAGTAGGCCTGGAAAGTCGCCTGCAAAACAGACCAAATCAACTATCAGGAGGACAGCAGCAGCGGGTAGCCATCGCCCGGGCTATTGTCAACCGTCCCGTGTTGTTGCTGGCTGATGAACCAACAGGTGCATTGGATACAAAAACAACTCAAGAAGTAATGGATATTTTTACAGAATTCAATGAAAATGGCATGACTGTTGTTATGGTAACGCACGAACCGGAAGTGGCGCGCCAAACTCGCCGCGTTGTCTGGTTCCGCGACGGTAAAGTTATTCACAACAATCTCA
The DNA here is from genome assembly GCF_036700465.1 of Microcoleus sp. T3_A4. Taxonomy (NCBI): domain Bacteria; kingdom Bacillati; phylum Cyanobacteriota; class Cyanophyceae; order Oscillatoriales; family Microcoleaceae; genus Microcoleus; species Microcoleus sp. T3_A4. The sequence goes on from NZ_JAUBOY010000067.1 coordinate 13,917, forward strand.
ATCCCGCAGAGCTGTCACACGCTGTATTTTAGTATAATAGTCCGCGAAAAGCGAAAAGAAAATTGGGCGATTGAAATCGCTTCTAGACAAACGAAGTCCGCCTACGCGGACTGAAGAATTAAGAGGGTATCAGTCCTATGCAAGAGGACTTTAGCTATTAGACAGGGGTTTTCAACCCCTGGCGGACTAATAGACAAAACGCCTGATATGTGATTAATGAAAAGCACTCGGAAAAGCTTCCCAAACTTGATCGACAAAATCTCTAAGTTGCCGAGATGCGATCGCACCATCCTTTTTTTCAGCATCCAGAGAGTGCAACTCGGTCAACAGTGAAATTACCTCAGTATCTAAAGCCGCCCGAAACAAGCTAAGCGGCCAAAGCAAATCAGCACCATCTCGCAAATCCGATAAAGTGTATTCTGTCGGTGAATCCTTCCCCGGCGCCGATACAACTAACATCAAAGGGCGCACCCAACAAACTTGACGTGCCTCAACCACTTGGATAACCTCAGAATGCAGGCACGCATCTCCACATTCTAAACTGACAATTTGACCCGGCTTAAAGTTCAAAGCACAATCCATTAATGCTCACACTTAATACAGACATAACAAAGCAGCCAAATAAGTGCTGCATCTCTCCACAGCACCCTAAAACATTATATCATAATTCCTTCTTCCCTCTTCCCTCTTCCTTCTTCCTTCTTCCCTCTTCCTTCTTCCTTCTTCCCTCTTCCTTCTTCCTTCTTCCTAACTTTCATCAAGCTTTTTAAGATCCATTTCGAGCTGGGCACTCAACAATCGTGCTTCTTTTTTACCACCGCCACCATTGGCATAATCCGCCACGGAAATCGGAGAACCGATCGCAATTTTTACCTGAGCACCCCATTGAGGAATGCGCGGGCGATAGCGGATACTCATCGGTACAATTTTTACCCCCAAACCCGGTTTGCTCAACTCTGCTTGCATTGCCAAGCGAGCCAATCCCGGCTTAATCGGATGAACTTCGCCATCCTGAAAAATGCCGCCTTCGGGAAAAATCACCAACATTTCCTTGTCGAGGAGTAGTTCCACCCCATAACGGAGACTGCCAATTGCCGGATGCTTGAGATCCACAGGAAACCCGCCCAAATTTCTGATGAACCAACCTTGCACTCCTTTGACCTCATCAGCAGTTACCATAAACCGCAAATCGCGTCCAGTCACCTTCTGTCCAGTTGAATAGGGCATCATCAGGGCATCCCACCGGGATCTGTGCGTAGGGGCTAAGATGACAGGCCCGTCTTTCGGCAAGTGCTCCTGTCCGGTGATCTCAATCTTGCCAAAATGAAACGGTAGGACAACATAGTGACCTAGCGGATAGAGCAAGGAGGTTAACCAAGGAGAAACGCGAGAGGTATTAGATGCTACCTTGGCAGGCATTGGCTTCACTAGAGATGATTTACTGGACTCAACGGCGATCGTGGCGGTGTGGGGCATAGCAATTAAGCTGCTTTCTGGAGATCCAAAGTCTAAAATAAGTGATTGGACAAATCTTTAGTTTTTGGGTCGGGACACTTTTGCTATTGGCCTTGTACCGAGCGGGCGATCGCGCCCGCAAGAGATAATCTCTAACAGGTAAAACCTCAACCAACCGGACAGCACTAATACAGAGCAGTCGGCCGCCTGGAAAGCTTGATCGGGCAATTACGGATCTATTATTTCAGCTAAAGGGTCAATTTCGATTAAACCTCGCCCAGAAGAGAGTAAAAAATTTTACCTGTTAATTTTTCCGGCGCGCTTCAAACCAAGAAAGCAACTGATCGCGGCAAACAGACTCCATAATACCGCCGAGCACCTCTAAGCGGTGACACGAATGCGCGCTATCTGGAATATTAGCCGCAGTCCGAATCGTGCCAGTTTTCGGGTCATCTGCTCCGTATACCAGCAGACCAATCCGAGCTTGGACGATCGCACCAGCGCACATCGGGCAAGGTTCCAGCGTTACGTAGAGCGTGCATTGGTTAAGATGCCAGTCTTGCAAAACTTGGCCAGCAGCCCGCAAAGCCAAGATTTCAGCGTGAGCAGTCGGATCGCAATCTCGCTCTCGCCGATTTTGCGCTTCGGCAATTAATTTGCCAGTACCGTCAACAATCACAGCACCAACGGGTACTTCACCAGCATCACCGGCTGCTTGTGCCAATTCCACAGCCCTAGTCATCCAGCGTTTGTGAATAAAATAAGTAGTATCACTAATAGACAACGGCTCAGCTTTACAATTCACGTCATACCTAAGTAACAGAAAAACTTAAGATCGATAAAGAAAGTTACATTACAGCTTAATCGAGAGTCTTTAATTATGGACACCACTACGATTACCACTGAAATTGTTGAGCTGTTGTGCCGCATTAGTCGGCAAAAGCTGCGCGAACAAGATATCACTCCTTTGGTAGTGTTTCTGACTGCTCTGATTTCCATCCTGCGCGGAGTGATGATTATTGACAGGACGATCGCAGTTGAAGAAGAAGAACGGCTGCAAAAGACTCTCAAAGCCTTTGCTAGCGGCGACCGCGATCGGGTAGAACTAATTCAGCGCCTTGTCAAAGGAGTCTCCAAACAGCAGGTTTACTTCAACCCCACGGAATTGCTAACCCTGACAGCTTTGTTCTCAGAATCTGAAAAACTGTTGCTTATCGGTTCGGGGTACGAAATGTCAGCCGCCGACGGACACATAGATATGCGGGAGCAAATGTACTTACAGTCGATCGCAAATCGGCTCGGCCTCGACTCCAGACACATTGCAGTCATAGACACTTTATTTACTAAAGAAGGAACCCTCGACTCACAAGCCTTTGCCGAAGTTCAAGCTTTACTCGATCCCAGCGAATTCGAGTCCCGCGATCCGGTATTTGGTAAAGCAGCAAAGCACTTGCTGAGTATTTTACTCCGCAAATAATCCAGCCCATATAAATTTTGGAGCAGTAAAAGTCCTGAGAAGAGTTCGAGGATTTGACGCTGTGTCCATTTGAGATGGGAATTGGGCGCTCTTACCCTCAAAAACCGGGTTGTTTAACCCCTACCAAGAGCGCTGCACGGAGTATGTTGGTGAAAAACCTGGTTTCTGCCTAAGTCCCGCTTTATTTTTTGGGCAAGAGTCGATCGACCCTTGTATCCCATTGAACCGAATGCCTCTAAAATCTAAAAGCGACTTGTCGCTGCCTTGATTGACTCAGCTCAATCTCAAATCTCAAATTGATTGATTATGCAAATTGAATGGCAAACCGCCAAAATCTACGAAGACATTCTCTATCACAAAAGTGGTGGCACCGCCAAAATTACCATCAATCGACCTCACAAACGGAACGCTTTCCGTCCCAAAACCGTGCAGGAACTGTGCGATGCCTTTACTGATGCCCGCGAAGACACAAAAATCGGCGTTGTCCTTTTCACAGGTGCGGGGCCTCATACAGACGGCAAATACGCCTTTTGCGCCGGCGGCGACCAAAGCGTGCGGGGTTCGGCGGGATATGTAGACGAAGGTGGCATACCCCGGTTGAACGTGCTCGACTTGCAGAAGTTGATTCGATCTATGCCCAAAGTTGTAATTGCTTTAGTTGCAGGCTACGCAATTGGAGGGGGTCACGTTCTGCACTTAATTTGCGACTTGACGATCGCTGCTGACAATGCTATTTTCGGACAGACCGGCCCCAAAGTCGGCAGTTTCGACGGTGGTTTCGGAGCTAGCTATCTTGCCAGAGTCGTCGGCCAGAAAAAAGCCAGAGAAATTTGGTTTTTGTGTCGCCAGTACAGCGCACAGCAAGCCCTAGAAATGGGTTTAGTCAACTGCGTCGTGCCTGTCGAACAACTAGAACTAGAAGGGATTCAGTGGGCTGCAGAAATTCTCGAAAAAAGTCCGATCGCGATTCGCTGTTTGAAATCTGCTTTTAATGCCGACTGCGACGGTCAAGCTGGTTTGCAAGAACTGGCAGGAAATGCCACTTTGCTGTACTATATGACCCAGGAAGGCGCCGAAGGCAAACAAGCCTTTTTGGAAAAACGGCAACCTGATTTTAGTCAATATCCTTGGCTGCCATAGCGGGATGGAGAAATCAGTTTTTTTTATGCGCTCATATTAAAGTAGATGTTGCTGATTTTTATGAGTTAGTAAAGCCAAATGCACCCGATCGTCCCAAATTGTGACTATTGATACCAGTTCCCAAAAAGAATGAAACTGCTTTGTCAGATCCAAACCATGATAATGATCAGTGATTTCCCAATCGAAAATCGAAAATGGTATGACCTATCCTGCTGCCGACTAACTAAACCGAGACTGCGGCAGGGGATTTTTCGGTTAACGTTGTGCCTGTAAGCTGGCAGGCATGGCGCTCGGAAAGAGTGACGGTGGCATCCTGCAGCGTCAGAGTCGATTCTTGCCACATTCCAATTTCTTCTATGTTTTCCCAAGATGACCTAAAAGGCGAAACCGCTAAAGCACAAGCTTTCCAGTGACTTTGAACCGGGCCGCTTAGTAGAGCGCAAACACCCCCGCGTCTGCCCTCAGGGGTATAGTGACGGCAGTGACCACAAGCTGAAGTTAAAGGTGAAGTTAATGAGGTTTGCATAAAAGTTCTTAGGGAAATCATTTTCATCTCTAATTCTCCTTTGTAGAGCTAGCAGGTTTTAGAGCATCCCAACCTTTATGCTGTCTGGTTTGTAGCGATCCCCGAAGTATAATTAAATTTTATAATTTATTTATAATCTCGTTATATATAGAAACAATTAGCTCGGTAGTTGCTCATTGTATAGGTAAAAACATAGGTTAAAAGTTTATAAAGGCGTTAGGGATCAAGAAAAAGTACAAATACCCAAGGAGTATGAAAGGTCACAAATAAGCGGTAGCTCAGGATACAAAAAGTAGCTGAGAGTGTCGGTAAGCAGCCTCCGGGAAACAGCAACAATTAAGTTTTCAAATGAAAATGAAAAATAGCTGCCGACGATCGACAGCAGGCGATCGGGCCCCTGTTGCATTGACGCCAAAAGTAGCTAATCATAAAATAGGCAAGTTTTCAAGCTTCTTGTTTATATCTACAATCAAAACATTAAAATTAATTCAGAGGCGGTAGGAGTTTTGCTAATGAGTAAGCGTTCTTCGGTTGAATCCCCAAATCATCAATCCTCTTCAACCCCAATCAAGCCTGCTTTGCAAGCAGTCCTGGGGAGTCTAGATGTAAATCTAGAAGCAGAACTGACAACATACAGAAGGCACAGGAGGCGCGCCGAACAGTGGGTGTCGCCCTCAGTTCGTACCGGCAAGCAAACAGCCACAACCGAGCAACAGCTATCCCAAAATTTGGCGCCAGAGACTGCGGAGGAAACCCAGCAGCCGCTATCGCTGCCCCTATCCCTTGCCGGCACTCAGGGCGATGCCCCGCTAGCAACTACCAGGGGTGGCACAAAATTATCTAGCAGTGCCTTCGCACCCAACAATTATCTCGAATCCAGCGAAAAACTCATCGAAAGTTTGGACGAGTCAAAAGCTGAGCCTACGGTAGAACGCAGTTTAGCTGCCAGTTTGTTAACTCCCTTGGGACTGAGTTCGATGCTGCTGTTTTTGCTGTCATGCACAGCTTTGGGCTACGCCGTCATGTACCCGTCAAATCTAGTTAAGATGGCCGGCCTGAACCGTTTGCTCCGCACCTCACCCTCTCCCAGCGACAGTCCCGCCTCTAATTCCACCTCAGATACCAGCACCAAGGAACTGCCGAAAGCTCCAAATCTGGTATCCAAGGAATTTGTCGAGCTAGATTTGAGCACTCTCAGCAATGTCCAGCCGACAGTCAGCCCGATTCCTTCCCCGTCACCAAAAGCATCAATCCCGCCAACTCCGCCAGCGCCTCCGGGCCCCAGCGGGGCTGTGCCGATTCCTACAGAAGACGGCAACCCGGCCAGAGGCAGGGAACAAGGACTCAACAATCTGAGTAGAGCTTTGCTTCCCACTCCCAGCCCCAGCGCCGCCCAGCCAGTGCCGACACTGCCGACACTGCCTCCAACACCCTCCCCAGCCCAGCCAGCCGCCACATCCCCGGCGACAGCATCCCCAGCAGCCGCATCCCCAGCAGCCGCATCCCCGCTGGGAAGGCCTGCACGGGCCGCCGACGGTTTCTATTACGTTGTCACCGATTACACCGACGAAAAATCGCTGCAGCAAGCCAGAACCGCTGTTCCCGATGCCTACGTGCGAAACTTCTCAAAGGGTGTCAAGATCCAAATGGGGGCTTTGAACGATCCTGCCTCAGCAGAACGTTTGGTGAAAGAACTCCAAGAAAAAGGGGTGAAGCCACAATACTATCAACCATAAATTAGGTAAAGGGTGAAAAACTTTAACTAAATTGTTAGACAAAGCTAGACAATGATGAATGTTTTGTCTAACACAAAATTGGTTTTGTAATTGTCAATTCCCAGTCCTAAATCTAAAATTTAATAAAATCGGGAGACGGGCAAAATGGGATTATTCGATCGCCTATGGCGAGTGATTCGAGCCAATATTAACAGTTTAGTCGGGGCGGCCGAAGACCCAGAAAAAATTCTGGAACAGGCTGTAATGGATATGCAGGAAGATTTAGTGCAGCTCAGACAAGCTGTGGCAGGAGCGATTGCAGCTCAAAAACGCACTGAACGCCAGTGCTCCCAAGCTGAGTCTACAGCAGCAGAATGGCATCAGCGGGCGCAGCTAGCTTTGCAAAAAGGCGAGGAAAATTTGGCGCGGGAAGCTCTGACACGCAAGAAATCTTATCAAGAAACGGCAACGGCGATGAAAGCCAGTCTGGATCAGCAATCGGCTGTTGTCACTAAACTTAAAGAAAATATGCGGACGCTCGAAAGTAAAATTTCCGAGGCAAAATCTAAAAAAGATATGTACATTGCCCGAGCTCGATCGGCCGCATCGTCGGAAAGGCTGCAAGAAATGATGGGCAATCTCAGTACCGGCAGCGCTTTGAGCGCGTTTGAACGGATGGAAGAGAAAGTCATGCAGCTAGAAGCTCGCTCCGAAGCAATCGCAGAACTCGGAACTAATGATTTAGAAAAGAAGTTTCTCTCTCTCGAAGGTGCCGACGATGTGGATACCGAGTTGGCGGCGATGAAAGCACAAATGCTTCCGGGCAACAATACACCCAAATTGCCGTCGAGCGAGCCGCCCGCATCCTGAACCCCAGGCAACAGAACAAGAGTCGGGACAAGCAAAAACTTCTCAACAGCCTAGCTAGAGATGGCTCGAAGCCTGTTGGGGAATTCCCGGATCGAAGTTAAACTCAATATATAGGTGCATGAATAAGCTTGCCTGCATCACATTACTCGATCGCTTTAAACTGGATTTATCTGTCTGCAAAAATTGCCAAAAACTAAATCGCACTAAAAATCTGACCAGAGTGAATTTCACAACTGCGGGCTAGGGCTATCAAGCCTGCTTTCCGCCTACTTCGTACACCTCACCCAGGAAAAATAGCATTATGGGATTATTTGACCGCATTAGCCGAGTCGTCAAAGCCAATCTTAACGATCTGGTAAACAAAGCTGAAGACCCGGAAAAGATTTTAGAACAGTCTGTCACGGATATGCAGGAAGACTTGGTGCAGTTGCGTCAAGCCGTTGCCAGCGCGATCGCCACTCAAAAGCGCACCCAGACTCAGTACAATCAAGCTGAATCTCAGTCTAACCAGTGGCAGCAGCGCGCTCAGCTAGCCCTGCAAAAAGGAGACGAGACTTTGGCCCGGGAAGCGCTAATTCGCAAAAAGTCTCACGCTGAAACGGCTGCTACGCTGAAAGCCAGTCTGGATCAGCAATCGGCTCAGGTGGAAAGTCTCAAGCGCAACTTGATCGGTTTGGAGAGCAAAATTTCCGAAGCTAAGACTAAGAAGGATATGCTCAAAGCGAGGATATCCGCTGCTAAAGCTCAGGAACAGCTCAACAATACCATTGGCACTTTGAATACTGGCAGTTCAATGGCGGCTTTTGATCGCATGGAAGAAAAAGTTTTGCAGATTGAAGCTCGCGCGGGGGCTTCGGCAGAATTGGCCGCCGGCGGCAGCAATTTAGAGGAACAGTTCCGCTTGCTCGAAAGCGGCGGCGATGTTGACGACGAGTTGGCTCAGATGAAAGCTCAACTGACCGGGGGTTCTGTGTCTCAAGGTCAATTGCCGGCAGCGGGTAAAACCGCAGCAGCTAGTAGCTCGGAGTCGAGCCCGGTGATTGACGCTGAGTTGGAAGAATTGCGATCGCAGCTCAATAAAATGTAGTAATCTGTATCAAAATTTACCTATTTCTCAGATCGCAGGTTTGATAGAATGCTCCGCCGACCTACAGGGCTAGCTTGGGAGGTCGGAGTTTTTTTCAGCAATTGTTGAATACACAAAACATATGTTTTGTCAACTATCTTTATATTGACTTAAGGAATTAAGTGTTTAAAAAGTGAGAGAGTAATTTTATTCCTTGCAAGATGGCTAGCTTGGGAGGTCAGAGTTTTTTCAGTAATTATTTAGTACACAAAATAAGAGTGCTGTCAACTATCTTTATATTGACTTAAGGAATTAACTCTGTCAAAAGTGATAGAGTAATTTTATTCCTTGCAATTGCGCCGGCCGCGCCCGATCGTAAGTGTAAATAACTATCAAATATGGCTAATCTGTCATGCCCGTGCAATTTTCTAGAAGCTTTTGTAAAATCAAGTTTTTCAAGGCATTAGCACTTGGTTTTTCAATTGCAGCTATTTGCCCCGCACTGCTATCAGCTCTAAGTGTTGGCGAGTCGATGGTTGCTACCGACTCAGGGGTGCAAGCGCAAATTTCGTATGATAATTTACCATCTCAATTTAAACTAAATCAAGAAACAGCAGACGATCGCGATCGGCTTCGTGATTTATACTCCGGTTCAGAATTAGATAGAGGCAGTAAAGAGCAAGAAAATAGCATCCCGGAACTCGATCAATTGACCCAAAGTGAGCCCGCAGAAACTCTCCCTCAATTGCCGAATCGAGGAGAAAAAAGACACGAATTTCCGATTCCCAACCCGCGGCTGCAAAATCCGGCTCCCCTCCCATAACCCGCGCCACCAAAGCCCTTTAAATTTGGGGGCTTGAGGATTTTAGATTTGAGATTTGGGATTGATTCCACGGATAAATCACGTGGCGGATACCACCTTTGAAATTCGCTTGTCAACAGCAGTACGTGCGGTTGTTGGTTCCTGAGAGGCTGCTGGTGGTGCGATCGGATGTGGAATTGGCTGGGGCAGAGCTTTTGCCGATCGAACCATTGGGTATAGGGGGCTCAGACAGATTGCGGGGATACCGTCAGGATACAATGCTTGCCGATAGCGAGATTTTTGATTCAGCCGAGTTGCGGTATCCGATGCGAGCGCACCCGCGACAACCAAGGAGTTTTGCAGGTGACGGCGTTTGTGGATTTTGGCAATGTTTGGAATCCCAGGGAAAGCGCGGTTTTGGAAGCGAATACTTTGCTGTCAGCGGGATTGCGGCTGCGGTGACTGTACGGCGAAAGGTGGAATAATCGCGGAGGCTGGGGAATTCCTGTGATTGATATTAAGTCGAGCAACAGGAGTTTACAAGAGCGCGGGCTGTATTTTTCTGTATAATTCAAACATTTTTAGGAAAAGAGTCGTTTTGCCCTTGGCGGAACTGAGCAATTCCGCTATATAGTAATAAGTATCATTTGGCACTCCTCTGTAGCTGCCAAGAGTGCATTTTACGGATAATCTTTAAATTAAACTATGTCTAAGGTGCGGTTGTTGCTTTTAAGTTCTTTTGCTTCCGGTTTTGGGCTTTGCTCAATCATTTTGGCGATGTTTACGATGACTTCCCGGCTGTCGTTTACGTCTTTTTTTACATTTCTTTTAACTTTGGTGTTTTTTGGAATTAATCTGCTTTTTGCTTTGCATTATTATACATCGCTTACTAAGCAATTGAGTGTTAAAAATAAAAGGAAAGCGAGAATTTAGCGGTTGTGAAGCCGAAGCGGAAAAAGGCAGGGAGAGTTTTTTATGGAATTTGAATGGAATCCAGACAAAGCGACACTAAATGTTGAGAAGCATGGTGTTTCCTTTCAAGAAGCCACAAGCATATTTAATGACCCGCTATCTGTAACTTTTCCCGATCCTCAGCATTCCATCGGAGAAAGCAGGTACGTTATCATTGGTATATCCAGGTAGGGACAACTTTTAATTGTTGCATACACCGATCGAGGAGAAAAAGTAAGAATCATCAGTGCCAGAAAAGCTACCCGCCAGGAGCAGAGGTTTTATGAAGAAGGATATTGAGAACGAAATGGAAGACGAATTACTTGCTGAGTATGACTTTGCTCAGATGAAAGGAGGTGTTAAAGGCAAGTATGTTGAGCAATATCGTGCAGGGACAAACTTGGTGCTTTTAGACCCCGATATTGCCCAAGCTTTTCCTAATGATGCAGCAGTGAATGACGCATTGAGGATGTTAATCAAAATTGCACAGCGCCAGCAGTTAAATACTGCGGTGCAGCGGAGCCACGAAGGATCTCAACTTTGAGAAGGCGATGTCAGGAGATTGTGCGATCGCCCATATTATTTATTTGCCCAAAAAGCGATCGCCTCTGGCTTGAGACAATTATCTAGCTGTCAGCCATAATTATTTAAGGTCTAATTATTTAGGAGGTGCGATCGTGGTTATAACTCAAACCAACCCGCCAAATCTTCCAGATGCGACAAAGACTCGCTTTACTCCAGATGAATACCGGGCGATCGAGGAAACTGCTGAAGAACGTCACGAATATTGTAACGGAGAGATTATCGCTATGCCAGGAGGTTCAGAAGTCCACAGCGCGATCGCCTGTAACTTGTTAATTTACTTGGGTTTTTTGTTGAGAGACACCGATTTTCGCTTGTATAACAGCGATTTGCGGGTTTGGATTCCCGAACATCGGTGCGGAACCTATGCTGATTTGATGGTCATCAATGGCGAACCAGAATTCAATGGCGATCGCACGGATGAAATTCTCAATCCTTTACTGATTGTCGAGGTTCTTTCCCCCTCTACTGAAGGCTACGATCGAGGTGAAAAGTTCAGAAAATATCGTTCTCTTGCTAGTTTTTGTGAATATTTGCTCGTTAGTCAAGGTGAACCATATATTGAGCAATATTATAATGGCGATCGCCCAAGTAGCGATCGCTGGCAATGGCAAGTTTGCGATCGGCTCGATCGGGCGATCGTCCTGCACAGTTTAAATATAGAACTTCCGATGTCTGAAGTCTACCGCCGCATTAGTTTTTAAGGGCGATTTTTAAGAGGCTGAAATGGATTCTATTTAACGAGAAATATAAGTTTAGGAGAAAGCTATGGCTACTCTAATTCAAAACCAAAGGTCAAACCTAACTGAAAACCAAGTTGAAACACCAGCAGATAAAAAAATCTGGACTGATGCCGAATTCATGGCACTCAACCGAGATGGACACCGCTATGAAATTGTGAATGGAGAACTAATTGACATGGGAAATTCGGGTGCAAAACACGGTTATGTTGCCGTTATTTTGAGTGCAGCCTTGTTTAACTGCGTATCAACGCGAAAATTAGGCGCAATTTTCGATTCCAGCACTGCTTTTAAGATGAAATCAGGAAACAAGCGATCGCCCGATGTTTCCTTCATGGCAAAAGAACGCCTGCAAGGGCTAGATGATCTCCCCGATGGCTTCCTAGAAGGTGCGCCGGATCTTGCCGTAGAAATCCTTTCTCCTAGCAATACAGTGGCAGAAATTCACGACAAACTCGTAGAATATTTCGAGAATGGGGCGCGTTTAGTCTGGGTGATTCATCCTAAAGAACAGTATGTGTTAGTTTATCGATCGTCCCAAGAGCCCGATCGCCTGCTCAAGTCCGTTAACTCCCTCGATGGGGAAGAAATCGTCCCCGGCTTTACTCTTCCAATTGCCGAGTTATTTCAAAAACTGGCTTTTTAAGCAAATATGATATAAGCTAGTTATAAAAAATTATAGGAATCTTGTATGCTGGAGTCATTTCAGATACACAACTTTAGACTATTTAAACACCTTGAAGTTAAAAATCTGGGTCGTGTCAACCTGATTGTTGGCAAGAATAATTCAGGAAAGAGTACATTTCTTGAAGCAGTAGAACTATATGCCAGCAACGCTTCTGCTACCGTCATGCTTGAGCTTGTAGAGTCTAGGCAAGAGACTTGGTTTAGCGAAGCTCAGCCACATTCCCAAAATTTTATCAGTAATCCTGTGCGGCATCTATTCTTTGGGCATAAATTGCCCAGCATAGGAGGAGATGGGATTTCTCTTGGAGAAGTTTCTTCAAACATAAAACTCCGGATCGGCGCTGGCGCATACCAGAATAAAAATGATGACGAAGGCACCATCAGGAAAATTCGCATCTCGGATGTGGAGTTTGACGAAGATATATCTAATGTTGAAGTTTTTCTCGTAGCAGAAGAAGGCGAAAGAACTAGAAGAATTTTCAGATTAGATAGAAATATCAGAGACATTCGACGTAGCTCTAGAATTTTTTATGAAAGGCAGGAATCAGAGTTAAAATACACGTGGCAGATTGTTTATACAGCAAATATGCCTAATCGAAAATTAGCTGCTCTTTGGGATTTAACGAGCTTGACAGATTTAGAGTCGGAGGTTATTTCTGCGCTTCGTTTAATTGACGATCGAGTTACTGGAGTCGCTTTTGTAGAGGACGTTAGTATAGGTACTACAAGTGACAACCGTGTTCCTTTAGTAAAAATTAAAGGCATAGACGAACCATTACCTCTCAAGAGCATGGGAGATGGTATGACTCGTTTGTTTCATATAATTGTTGCACTTGTCAATGCTCGAAACGGACTTCTATTAATTGATGAATTTGAAAATGGATTGCACTGGAGCGTGCAACCGAAAGTTTGGGATATTGTTTTTCAGATATCGGAGAGACTTAATGTTCAAATTTTTGCAACAACTCACAGCCGCGATTGTATCAAGGGTTTCTACCAAGCCTGGAATAACTATCCTACCCTTGGTGCTTTCTTCAGATTGGATGCCAAAAATGAATCGATAAAAGCAACAGAATATACATCTGAGACCCTGAGTGATTCTATTGACATGGATGTTGAAGTACGATGAGTAATACCAGCGAGGTGTCTGAGAAGGATAGTGTTTGCAAGCAAGATACAGATAGAGTTTTACTTGTTGAAGGAGATAATGATTGCCATGTGGTGATGGCTTTATGCAAAGCTCATAATGTTCCTAAGACTTTCGGTATCTATCAATGCGGTTCAGATATCGGGGTTTTGAAGCGACTAAATGCGCTGATTATACGTCCTAATCCTCCTCAAGTAATAGGAGTTATGCTTGATGCTGACAAGCCTTCTCTTGAAGGCAGATGGCAAAGTATAAAAGGCAAGTTACAACATTACAACTATACGTTACCGAACAAACCTGATGCTGATGGAACGGTAGTCGAGCCTTCTTCAGATGAACCTAAACTGGGGTTTTGGCTGATGCCTAATAATCAAGATTCTGGAATGTTAGAAGACTTTTGTGCTGAACTTGCAGAACCAGCATCTTTGACATTTGCACGAGAATGTGTTGAACAGGCACAGGATAGTAAAGTAACCACATTCAAAGAAGTGCATCGTAGTAAAGCAGTGATTCATACATATCTTGCTTGGCATGATGAACCTGGTTATCCTTTGGGAAAGGCAATTACAAGTCAAGCTTTGCGTCCTCACACAGATGTCGCAGTAAAATTCACTAATTGGTTAATACGTTTATTTGTGGAAGGAGCGATCGCGTAATTCCCGCGATCGTCCTCAGAGAGCGGTCGCCAAGTATAATAGAGTTAATTCATCTCAAAATTCCACGTAATCAGCTAGTAATATAGAAATAACTTCTAGGAGGCTATAAGCATGACAACCATATCCAACGAACAAACAGCTATCATCCGTACAGAAAGAGGACTGTCGATCGCAGGTACCCGCATCACCATCTACGACATCATGGACTATGTGACGGCTCAATATCCGCCTAAGTTTATCAGGGGATTGTTTGAGCTTACAGAGGAACAAATTAACGTGGCTTTAACTTATATTGAAGATAGGCTGTAAATATCCTCTAGCTTTTAAGGGACAAATGAAAGTTACAAAACAATTATTACTAACAAGTTTGGGGTTTGTTACTTTGAGTTGGGGAACAGTAACCCAAATTCAGGGGATACCGAGGGCGATCGCTCAAACACAAGTTCCCATGAGGTTACAACACGCGGAAGGAACTTATACCCTTACGGTGTCAGAAACCAATACCACAAAATCTGCTTATGGGGGTCAATTGCGCCTCTATGACGTGCATATTGCGAAGATGTTTGAGGTGACATATTTGGACTGTCAGGAGATACCCAACGCTGGCGGTAGAACTTGGTATTACCGCGCCGGAAATGGTAAAATTGATATGGGGCAATTCAGAATCAACTGTCAGTTGGCTAGCGATATTGCTAATACTTATGGTTTAGGGAAACCAGAGCGTACTGCGATCGAATATTCTCAGGGGGAGGCTGGGCGGCCAATATCGAGGACTCGTTCTATTCCAATTTTAGATATTACTGGTAATAAAATTCAGCGGTGGACGAATTTTGTGCAAGGGTTTCGCCCTCAGTCTGCTAATTCTGAAGGTGGTAATTCTCGATCGAGTATTTCTTTTCCAGTTCGTGAAATTCTATCGCAGATTGAAGGTAAGACGAGAGTACCAATTTTTCTCCCCAGTCAGCTTCCATTCTCAGAAAAAATTTACTTAAAAAACCGAGTAGAAACAAATGGCTATAGTGTTGACATGGGCCACATACCTAATTGCAGCAGTACGCCTTGCTATATCGGGAGTATCTCAGCAGAAAGAGGTGGAGAACCAGCCCAACCACCCCCTAGAGGATTCAGGAGTGAATTTAAAACTATTCAATTAGCCGGCAGAACACAAGGAGTTTTTTACAATGGCTGCGGTGCTTCCTGCACGGCCTTAGTTGAATGGCAGTATAAAGGCGTTTTGTATCGAGTAACGATGAAGAATGGGCGTGAGGAAACGCTTGTTCAAATAGCTAATTCTGCTATAGAAGCTGGGCCTCGCTAGTTAAATGTGCAGATAACAGTGCGTCATGGCAAGTCCTCTTCTCCAATTGGAGATTTATTTTGCCTGACGCAGCGTAAAACTGCTATCTAGATAGAAAGCATATCAATTCTAAACTTTTAAGCCGGAAATTTCGCCTGCCAAACATTGTTTTTAATTTGTTCCTCTAATTCATTGACCACCCACATTACACTATGTTCTGGCTCGCTCAAAATAGATTTTTTAATGTCATGTAAAGAGTTGACTAAATCTTCACGCAAACGGGGCTTGTCTTCTTTAACTCCTTGCGTATAATCCCAATAATCCCAAGCGATTAAACCTATGGCAAGGGTAGGCTCAATCATACTTCCTAGTTTCGCAGAAAGAGCAGCTACAGCTTTACTACCTGCTTTAGCAGCAATTGTAGCCGTAATTTTAGCAGTTCCAGCAGCACCTACAAATCTTACTAAAGATACTTCATCTCCTCGTTCATTTTGTAGCCTAAAATTTATACCTTCTAAATATTTAGCCCAGTCGGATTGGGGAATTGTATACATTTTTGGTACATCATCAAACTCCTTAGATAATTGTTCAATATAAAAATTAGCTGTATCAATTACTATTGTATGAAATTTAATCTCTGCTGAATTTGCTTGCAATACTCTCCTCGAAAATTCTCTTTGAATATTGTCATTTATGCTTTTGGCAATCTTTTCATTGACTATAGTCGGATTAAACCCATTCATAACATTCTCGCCTATATATTGAAAAAGAACACCAAATTCTTGCTGTTTCTGATTAAAATAATTAAAATACCAATTTAAAAAATCCGTATCAATTCGATTTATTAAATCAGCTTCCCACCGATTCAATTCATTGTTAGCATATTGTTTAGCACTTTGATTGGCACTGTTCACAGCTTTTTTGAAAGCTTCGTCTCTTCCACCAAAGGCCACTAGAGATTGAGTAACTTCTAGGGAGGGATGAGAGGTTAATTCTGCCGCTAAAGCCTGACTCATAACTAATCGTCCCAGTAACGGGATGAATACAATTAGAATTATAATCGACCAAATAATGATACTAACTATCTTAGAAACTTTTACAATCCGCGATTTTTGAGTAGGTTCTTCAGTAATCTGAGATTCACCAGATTCTTTAGCCTTCAACTCAAGGGTCACTAATTCTTGAGCGCCCAAGACATCAGTTAATTTTTGATCTAGCTTTTTGGCAATCAACTGACGACCATAAGGTATTCCATTTGAATGACAAACAAGGTTATTCTTTTCGTCTAAAAACACCTGTCCTAAAATTTGCCCTTCGGGATGCTCTTGGCGAATAATTGCTCCTTTTTTTAAATTAGGAGTTCCTGGACGATCGCTCTGGAAATAACTGATAGCCTCCTCAAAGGTTATCCCCTCTAAAACTTCAGGTGTCCCCAGAATGCGTGGCAAACATTTATTAAATTCGCCAACTATCCGCTGCACATCCCCAGAAGTGAGTTTCTGCTCTCCTTGAGAGGCGTCTTGGGCAAACCAGTTAAACGGTGTCATATTTCCTCCAGAGCATTTGATAACTTATAAACTTCTACTATATTCCTTATATCTTTCCTGATCATAATTTAATATAAAAATGTATTTTTGGCTATTCATAAAAGTGTTATTTAGTGTACACTTACCTTTTTTTTAAAAATTTATTAACAAGAAAAAGTGTTATAGTTATTTCAAATAAAAATGAGACACTAAGTTGCACAATAAGCGCGAATAATCTCATCAAGAGATGTGGCAGA
>NZ_JAUBOY010000128.1:0-1739 GCF_036700465.1 Microcoleus sp. T3_A4
ATCACATTTATCCAACCCCAGCCAGAGCCCATACTCAACTTCGACTCCAACGCCGCCCAACTCATCGACATCCAAAACACCAGCATCGGAACCGAAGGCAACGATTCCTTAACAGGAAACGAAACCAACCAACTGTTTCTCTCCTTTGGTGGCGACGACACAGTATTAGGTGAAGGCGGCAGCGATATCATCTTCGGCGAACAACAGCGAGACTTCATCGCAGCAGGTAGAAGCAACGACATCGTTTACGCCGGCAAACACACCGATGCCGTATTTGGTGGCAAACAAGATGATCGCCTGATTGGTGATCGCAACTCCGACACATTGTACGGCGATCGCGGTGCCGACACCATAGTCGGCGACAACGGCAACAACATCGACTTAAGCGACAACGACAGCGACCTAATTTTCGGCGGTTCTTCAGGCGACGCCATTGCCGGCACTCAAGGCAATGACACGATTTACTCGGGCAAAGGCCCTGACATCGCCTATGGTGGCATCGACAACGACCTGATTTGGGGTGACAAAGGCCCGGACACCCTTGACGGCGACAACGGAGACGACTCTGTGTTTGGTGGCGTACTCAACTCCCTAGACAGTGACCCCGACGGCTTCGATTTGCTGACAGGAGGAGATGGCAACGACTTACTTCACGGCCAAGAACAAGACGACACCTTACGAGGTGGTAACGGACGGGATTTGCTGTTTGGAGGCAAAGGGGGCGATCGAATTTTCGGCGAAACTGACTCGGATACTCTCTACGGCAATCAAGGTTCCGACACCATCATCGGCGACTACGGCACTACAGCAGGTAGTACAGTTGCGACTGATGAAAGCGATTTAATTTTCGGCAACGACACCGGCGATCTCATCGGCGGCGGTAGCGGTAACGATAGCATTTTTGGCGGCAAAGGTAATGACTTAGTTTACGGTGGCAAAGACAACGACCGGATTTGGGGCGAACTCGGTTCCGACACGATTGTCGGCGATGAGGGAGACGACTCGCTTTATGGTGGCTTGCAAAACGAGTTAGTGTCGGATGTCGATGGCCGCGACTTCCTATTTGGAGGAGATGGAAATGACTTACTCAACGGTGGTGAGAGTTCTGACTCTCTCGATGGGGGTTTTGGTAACGATACCCTTCGTGGTGGCAAGGATGACGATGTTGTACAGGGAGATGCGGGCGATGATTTGATCTACGGCGATGATGGCAGCGATATTTTGTGTGGGGATGAAGGTAATGATACCATTAGTGGCGATCGCGGGGAAAATCTGCGAGGCGCTGTGGGCTCTGACGGTCAGCAAGACTGTATTAATGGTGGTAGTGGCGATGACCTGTTATACGGCAATGAAGGTCAAGATACTCTCAATGGTGATGATGGTAATGACACTATTTACGGAGGGAAAGATAGGGATATTCTCAATGGGGGTGTTGGGGATGACTGGCTGTTTGGTGATGGGGTAGATGATACTTTGATTGGGGGGATTGGGAGTGATCACTTTGTGTTAAGCGCTAATAGCGGTATTGATACAGTGCTCAATTTTTCCGTAGGAAGTGATAAGTTTGTCCTGGCTGGTGGCTTGAGTTTTGAGGCTTTGCAAATTAATCCGACGGCGAATGCCACACTGCTACAAGTTGCGGCGACTGGTGAGGTTTTGGCTCAGGTTTTTGGTGCTGATAATTCTCTCACTGCTCTGGATTTTCTCACTCTTTCTCCTTAATAACAAAGCGCATTAAA